>NZ_JBFRDW010000005.1:0-29300 GCF_052113985.1 Pseudoduganella sp. RAF53_2
GCCTTCGAGATCGGCAAACAGCACCGGAAGACAGTCGGCAGTCTGAATGGCGCAGATCACGCCCGGCTGGCGGGCAATGCTGGCGTCGGCAGTCGGCACGCCGGCTTCCGCATCAGCTGCCGTGGCGGCGTCCACCACGATGGTGCCATGCACCTGGGATAGCCACACCGGTTCGGCCGGCAGCTCGGCGCGCAGCAGCGCCCGGTTGCGCGCCACGTTTTCCGGCGCATCCCCGACGTGAACGCCGAGGTTCAGGCCGCGGCCGCCCTGCCCGTCCCCGTATGGCGCGGGGCTGACGCCGCCACGCCGGGTGGTGCAGAGGAAGCCGATATTGGCCGGGGCATCCGGCCAGTCGGGGACCAGCCAGGGAGAAGCATCACTCTTCGTCGTCAAAATCGTCGTCTTCGTAATCGTAGTCGTCGTGTTCGTCGTCCTGGCCGGCGTTCTCGTCCGGTTCCTCGATATTCGCGCGGGCCAGCAATTCCTTGAAGTCATCCGCCAGCTCGACCATCCATTCCATCGGCTCGCCGGTATGCGGATGAATCAGCCCCAGGCGGCGCGCCTGCAGTGCCTGGCGCGGGAACACATTGGTCAGGTGCGGCTTGCCGTACACATAATCGCCGATCAGCGGGAAGCCCAGGTGCGCCATGTGGACGCGGATCTGGTGGGTGCGGCCAGTTTCCAGGCGGCACTGAACCAGGCTGACCGGACGACGGTCCAGCGAACCTTCCGCCAGGCGCTTGTAATGGGTAATCGCCGGCTTGGAGCCCATGCTGGTGGATACAGCCATCTTAACGCGCTCACGCGGATGGCGGCCCATCGAGGCGTCAATCGTGCCGGACAGATGAGGCGTACCCCACACCAGGCACCAGTATTCACGCTTCACGGTACGGGCTTGCAGCTGGCGCACCAGGTCGGTCTGGGTGGCCAGGTCCTTGCCGACCACCATCAGGCCGGAAGTATCCTTGTCCAGGCGGTGCACGATGCCCGCGCGCGGCACGCCGCTCAGCTGCGGTGCGTGGTGCAGCAGGCCGTTCAGCAGCGTGCCGGACCAGTTGCCCGCGCCCGGATGCACCACCAGCCCGGCCGGCTTGTTGACCACGATCAGGTAATCGTCCTCGAAGACGATGTTCAGTTCCATCGGCTCCGGCTCGAAGGCCACATCCTCCGGCGCCGGCTGCGGGTTGACGACCACTTTCTCGTCGCCATACACTGTGGCGCGCACCTTGGCTGGCTTGCCGTCCACCGTAACATGGCCCTCTTCGATCCATTGTTGCAGACGGCCACGCGAGAACTGGGGCACCAGACGGGCCACCACCTTGTCCAGGCGTTCACCGCAGACTTCCGACGTCAGTTCCAGTTCGATCGGGGCCAGCGGGTCGCCCGCTTCACCGGGCAACAGGTCACCGTCAAACTCGGCATCAAATTCTTCGTCGGACAATTGTTCTGCCGAATTAGGCTCACGATTCAATATCACAGCATTCCCATAGGCTATAATCAGCCAATTGTAGTTTTTGTTTAAACGTTTCCTTGCACATCAACATGCAAAAAAAATTTTCGGTAGTTGCAGCAACCGTTGTACTGCTTAGTTTGTCGGCTTGTGGTTTGTTACCAGACAAAGTCGACGAGACCAAAGGCTGGTCCGCAACGAAATTATACTCGGAGGCCAAGGACGAATTGGAGGGCGGCCACTACGAGCGCGCTATTCAGCTGTTCGAACGCCTGGAGTCCAGCTACCCGTTTGGCACCTATGCGCAACAGGCGCAGATGGAAATCGCCTACGCCTACTATAAGTCGCAGGATCAGGCTCAGGCCCTGGCCGCAGTGGAACGTTTCATCAAACTGCACCCGAATCACCCGAACGTCGACTATATGTACTACCTGCGCGGCCTGGTCAACTTCAACGACCAGCTGGGCGTGCTGAACTTCATTTACGAGCAGGACCCTGCCGAGCGCGACCCGAAAGCGACCCGCGAGTCCTTCGCCGCGTTCAAGGAACTGGTCCAGAAGTTCCCGGACAGCCAGTACGCGCCGGACTCCATCGACCGCATGAAGTACCTGATCAACGCGATGGCCAAGTATGAAATCTATGTGGCGCGTTATTACTACCGCCGCGGCGCCTACCTGGCGGCCGTGAACCGCGCCCAGGGCGTGGTGACCGATTTCAGCGATTCCCCGGCTATCGAGGAAGCGCTGGCGATCATGGTGCGCGGCTACGACAAGATGGGCAACGAGACGCTGCGCGACGATGCCCTGCGCGTGCTCAAGAAAAACTTCCCTGAGAGCAAGTTACTGGAAGGCCCGGTCAAGGGCGAGCGTCCGTGGTGGAAGTTCTGGGGTTAAAACCCTAAGAGCCGGGTCGGACCCAAGGGTCTGACCCTTTGGGTCTGACCCGAAGTTCGGGCTTAAGCCGCCAATCGGCGGCGGAACACCCAGTTGCGCTCGTCCGAGACCGCAGGCTCGAACGCATAGCCGTCCACCTCAAACTTCTTCAGCTTCTGCGGATCGGTGATGCCCTTCACTGCCGCGTAGCGCGCCATCATGCCGCGTGCACGTTTGGCGAAGAAGGAAATGACTTTGTACTTGCCGTTCTTCCAGTCCTCGAAGTTCGCCGTAATGACGGGAACAGCCAGCTTCTTCGGCTTGACCGACTTGAAATACTCTTCCGACGCCAGGTTCACCAGCACCTCAGCGCCCTGCTCTTCGGCCGAGCGGTTCAGCGCATCCGTGATGGTGTCGCCCCAGAACTCGTACAAGCTCTTGCCGCGCGCAGTCTTCAGGCGGGTACCCATTTCCAGGCGGTGCGGATGAATCAGGTCCAACGGCTTCAGCATGCCGTACAGGCCGGACAGGATGCGGATACGCGACTGGGTGTAATCGAGCTGCTTGCCGGTCATCGAGCGCGCATCCAGGCCGTCATAAACGTCGCCATTGAAGGTCATGACCGCCTGGCGCGCTTCGGCGGTGTCCCTGGTCCACGAGGCATAGCGCGCCACGTTCAGCGTCGACAGCGCATCGGACAGCTCCATCAGCTCGCCCAGCTGCGCCGGCGTAAACTCGCGCAGGTGGTCGATCAGCTGGGCTGAATGATCGAGAAATGCAGGCTGGGTGTGAAGCTTGGTGGTCGGCGGGGTTTCCAGGTCAAGACTTTTTGCAGGCGAAAGCACTATCAGCATAAGATTCCAACAAATACATCAAAACAAAATAGCCGACATGATAACCGCTCCAGCAAAACGCATCGTCATCGACACCAATGTTTGCCTCGATTTATTCGTTTTCCAGGACCCGCGCTGGGCCGCGCTGCTGGAAGCGATCGAAAACGGCACGGTCGAAGCGATCACCCGCGCCGACTGCCGCAACGAATACCTCTTCGTCCTGCACTACAAGCATCTGCCGCTGACCGACGAAACCCGTCCGCTCAGCGCCGAACGGTTCGATAAGCTGATCAAGGTGGTGGCGCCGCCCGAATCCGGCGCGCGCCTGCCGGTCTGCACCGATAAGGATGACCAGAAGTTCCTGGAACTGGCGCGCGACGCCAATGCGGACATTCTCATCACCAAGGACAAGGCCCTGCTCAAGCTGGCCAAGCGCCTGGCCAAGGCCGGCATGTTCAAGGTCATGCAGCCGGAAAAATGGAGCCTGGAGGCTTAAGGGAATTCGTCCTTTTGCGGCAACACACGGCGCGGGCGGCTGCGCTAGAATGGTGTAATGAACAACCGTCACGTCCCTCCGTACACGCCGCATCTGGCCACCCGCCTGCCCGCCGTTGGCACCACCGTTTTCAGCCGCATGTCCTCGCTGGCCGTGCAGCACGGCGCCGTCAACCTCGGCCAGGGCTTCCCTGATTTTGCCTGCGATCCCAAGCTGGTCGACATGGTCTCCGCGGCCATGCGCGAAGGCTTCAACCAGTACCCGATGGGCATTGGCGCGCCGGTGCTGCGCAAAGCCATCGTCGAGAAGATCGCTGCCACTTATGGCCACAGCTATGACGTGGACAGCGAAATCACCGTCACCCCGGGCGCCACCGAAGGCCTGACCACGGCCATCCTGTGCGCCGTGCATCCCGGCGACGAAGTGATCGTGATCGAACCGGCCTACGACAGCTATATGCCGGCCATCGAACTGGCCGGCGGCGTGGTGGTGCCGGTGCAGATGGAAGTAGCGCCGCATGGTGGCTTCAGCATTCCCTGGGACCGCGTCGGCGCCGCAGTATCGCCGCGCACGCGCATGATCATCCTCAATACGCCGCACAATCCGACCGGCAGCGTGCTGCGCGCGGCGGATATGCTCTCGCTGTGCGACATCGTGCGCGGCACCGAGATCCTGATCCTGTCGGATGAAGTGTACGAACACATGGTCTACGACGGCCATCGCCATGAGTCGATGTGCCGCTATCCCGAACTGGCGGCGCGCAGCTTTGTGGTGTCCAGCTTCGGCAAGACGTACCACGTGACAGGCTGGAAAATCGGCTATGTTGCGGCGCCCGCGCCGCTGATGGCGGAATTCCGCAAGGTCCACCAGTACAACGTCTTTTCGGTCAACACGCCGATGCAGCACGGGATCGCGGCTTATATGGCCGACCCATCGCCGTACCGCGAACTGCCCGATTTTTATCAGCGCAAGCGCGACCTGTTCCGCGATGGGCTGAAAAACAGCCGCTTCGAACTGCTGCCTGCCGATGGCACCTACTTCCAGTGCGTGCGCTACGACGGCATTTCTTCAATGACGGAAGCGGATTTCGCGGAGTGGCTGACCACCGAAATCAAGGTGGCGGCGATTCCAGTCTCGGCCTTCTATCGCGAGGCGCGCGAATCGGGCATCGTACGCTTCTGCTTTGCGAAGAAAGACGAAACACTGGCGCTGGCCCTGGAGCGGCTGGCGCGCATTTAGAAAAATGCAGGGGACGATCATGAACCAGCACCTGAGCAGTCTGCACGATCTCTCAATCGACGATACGCGGCACCTGTACCCGCCGGTGTCGGTGCTGCATGAACTGAACCTGGCCAATAAGCGCCTGGAAAAGCTGCTGACCGACCTGCGCAACGAACACAATGCGGATGCGGACCTGCGCAATATCGCGCGCGAAGTCGGACGCGCCGTCGAGGTGAATCCGGACATCGCGCTCGCCAGCGTTTTCCTGAACCAGATCGCCGGTTCCTATGCGGTGCGCCACTGCATTGAAACGGCGGTGGTGGTGGTGCTGGTCGCGCGCGGTCTGGCCCGCACGCCCAGCGAAGTGCTGTCGCTGACGGCGGCGGCGCTGACCATGAACGTGGGCATGATCCGCCAGCAGGATAATTTCCAGTGCAAGATGGGCTGCCTTGACGATGATGAAATGGCGCTGGTGCGGCGCCATCCTGCCGAAAGCGCGGAGCTGCTGAAATACGCGGGCGTGGAAGATGACGAATGGATCTCGGCGGTGCTGCTGCACCATGAGAATGACGACGGCACCGGCTACCCGGAAGGCAAGTCGCGCGAGCAGATCACGCAGAATGCCCGCCTGATCAGCCTCGCCGACCGCTACTGCGCGCAGGTCTCGGCGCGCAATTACCGCTGCTCGTTGCCGCCGGACGAGGCCATGGACAAAGTGCTGGCGGATACCGCGCACATGTCCGATCCGGTGCTGGYGGAACAGTTCCGCCGCCAGCTGGGCAAATATCCGCCGGGCTGCCTGGTGCGGCTGGCCAATGGCGAAACGGGCGTGGTGACGCAGCGCGAGTCGGCGCAGGGCGTGATCGAAGTGCGCTGCCTGCGCGACAGCTCAGGCAAGACRATTCCAATCGCCCTGCACCGCCACACCAATCAGCCCGACTGTGYGATCGAGGCTGTGCTCAGCGAGGATGATGCGGAACTGCGCTTCAGCATGAAGCAGATCTGGGGCGCCCAGGCGGCGCTGTAAATCGGCGGATCAATGATCCGCCCTACGCTGCGGCGCTCCGTAGGGCGGGTCATTGACCCGCCGGCTGCTGAAGCTTGCGCTCAACGAAGGCTTGCAACTCCGGGGTCAACCTGCCTGAATCGCGGGCATGTACAAACGCATCGTGCGCCTCGGCCGCGCGCTTGTCGGCCTGCAGCGAAATCCCCAGCCCCATCCACCACACCCCGTTTGATGGCTGCAGCTTCAGCGCAGCCTGATATTGCTCGACCGCTTCATGATTGCGCTGCGTACGCTGCAGCATCCCCGCCAGCAATGCGCGGTACTCTGCGTTGCCGGACGCATACTGGAGGCCGCGCTGCAGCGTTTCGATCGCCGGTCCACCCTGCTCGCTTTGAAGCCTTGCCAGCAGCATGGTCATATTGGATTGACGCGGATCGAGGCTGATCGCAAATTGCAAATGCCGGATCGCGTCGGCATACTGCTTGCGCTCGACCAGCAAGCCAACCAGCGTCTGGCGCGCAGCGTCGTGGCGCGGATACAGATACACCGCCTGCTCCAGCCCCGCCACCGCCTCGCTCACACGGCCATCCTGCAGCGCGCCCAGTGCGCGCCGATATTCATTCTCCGCCCGCTGCTGCGAGCCGACAGCATACTCCTCAGCGGCCCCGCCAGCACCAGCGGCACCGACGCCGCCCGCGGCGGAGCCACGCGCCTTGCGATCGGCCGCAGCAACATGCCTATCCGCCTTCGACGCAGCACCTCCATGTACACGCRCATCGCCCGCAACCCCGGACGCCGCTTTGCCAGTACCGGCGTAACCGCCCGTCTCGTGGCCGGACGCTGCTTTGCCGGCACTGGCGTAACCGCCCGCGTCATGCCCGGACGCCGCCATCGCTGCTCCAGGTGCCGCTCCGCCGGCACTGCCGTGGCCGGCGCCTTCGTGCCCGAACGCCGTCGCCGCTGCTGCGGTGGCGCTGCCGGCCGTGCGGCGTGGCTTAGCAGCCAGCTCCTGTGGCGCGCGCGAGGCCACGTCCGCGCGGCCTGCGTCTGCTGCGGGCACGGTTCGCTCCGTGCTCGCCGCGTCGTGCGCCTGTGCATCGCGAGCCGCTTTGTCGGCAGCCAGCTGGCGCGCACGGGCCAGGGATTGCATTGCCTGCTCATCGCTGAGCGCCGCACCAACGGCCGTGGCTTGAGCGACCTGTGCGACCTTGCTTGCCGGCGCGGCAGCCGCGGCGCGCGGCGGCACGGTCACTGTTTGCGCGGCGGGCGCTGATGACGGTTTGCGCAGGTACTGCCATCCCGCATAGCCCGCCCCTGCCAGCACGACGACCAGCACGCCCGCGCCAGCGGCCATGCCGGTGCGTGGCCAGCGGTCCGGCTGCGAGACGGGACGCACTTCGACCGGCGCGCCAGTTCCCTGGGCGCCGCCACCGCGGGCGTCCAGATCCTGCAGCATCTTGTTGATCAGGCTCATTTGATGAACGCCCAGGCTACGCTGGCGACAGCGATCAGGCCCGCCGCACCGGCCATCCACGGCCACCACCATCCCTGGCTAGCTGCCGTGTCTTTGACGGCCAAACCGACATGGCGGCGATCCACCTGATGTTTGCCTTCGCCATACGCCAGCAGCATCGCCTTATGCGCCAGAATATTCACGAGGCGCGGAATGCCGCCGCTGGCCGCGTACAAGCGCGCGACCGCGCTGCGCGAAAACAGGCGAGCACCCGCGAAGCCCGCCACGCGCAGGCGATGCGCCAGATAAAACTCCAGATCATCGCGCGACAAAGCCCCCATGTGATAGTGGAAGGTAATGCGCTGCGCCAGCTGGCGGATCGACTCGGTCGCCAGATGCTTGTTCAACTCAGGCTGGCCAAACAGCACGATCTGCAGCAGCTTGCGTTTCTCGGTTTCCAGATTTGTCAGCAGGCGCAAGGCTTCCAGGCTTTCCAGAGGAATCGCCTGCGCCTCGTCCAGGCACAGCACCACTTGCTTGCCCTGCGCCGCCAGCTCCATCAGGCGGAAAGTGATCGACTTCATCATCTGATGCTGGTCCACGTCGCGTGGCAGCGTCAGCTCCAGTTCATCGGCCAGCGCCAGCATCAGCGTGCGCGGCTCCAGATAAGGATTCGGGATATACGCCGTAACAAAGTTCTCGCCCAGCGTGGCCAGGAATTTGCGGCACAACAGCGTCTTGCCGGTGCCGACTTCGCCGGTAATCTTGATGAAGCCCTCGCCCGAGCGCATCGCCACCAGCAGCGTATTCAACGCCTCCTGCGACTGTGCGCTGGTGAAGAAATAGCTGGTGTCCGGCGTAATGCCGAACGGTGCCTCACCCAGCCCGAAGTGCGCTTCGTACATCAGCGGCCTCCACGCGCAGGATCCAGCGCCTTGATGCGGCGTTCGGTATCCTGCAAGTCCTCGTTCCAGCCGGCGTCGCTGTCGACGATGGTCGGCTTGATCAGCACCACCAGCTCGCGCTTCTGCACGGCTTCCTGCTTGTTGCCGAACAGGGCGCCGACAATCGGCAGGCTGCTCGTGCCGGGCAAGCCGGTGCGGTCCGAGGTCGTCGCCTGGCGCATCAGGCCACCGATGGCGACCACCTTGCCGTCCTGGCCGCGCACCATGCTGTCCATCTCGGACGTGGTGGACGATGCCAGCGGCAGATTCAGGTTGCCCACGCTGCCCAGATTGATGCTCTTGTTGACCGTCTCGACCTGGCTGACGGATGGATGCACGTGCAGGATGACGTTGCCGTGATCGTCGATCTGCGGCGTCACATCCAGCACCACGCCGGAGAAGAACGGCTGCAGCGTCACGTTCGGCGACACTGTGCCATTGCCCACCGCATTGGTGCTGGTGGTCGTGCTCACGCCGGTCACGAAGAATTCATCGGTACCGATCTTCAGCACGGCCTTCTGGTTATTCAGCGTGGCCACGCGAGGGCTGGACAGCACGTGCACCGTGCCCTGCGATTCGAGCATGGAAATCAGCGCCGCGAAATTACTGGTCTGGAAGGCCAGTCCGAACAGCGAACCGACAGCTTCCGCGCCGCTGCTCAGCGACGAACCGCTGTTGGCCGAGATACCTTTGGTGCCGCCCGTCGAAATCGCCGGCGGCACACCGGTGCTGCCGCGCACCAGCGGATTCAGCGAAGTGCCCGGCGACAGAATGCCGCCCGACAGCTTGCTGTTCGGGTTCTGCGTGAACACCGACCAGTTGATGCCGCTCTGGAAGCCGCTGTTCAACTCAACTTCGATGATCTTCGCTTCCAGGATTACCTGGCGCTCAACGGACAACTGGGTCGCCTTTAAATAGCGGTCCACTGCGCGCAGCTCGTCCGGCATGGCGCGCACCAGGATCACGCCCGACTGCGGCGAAATAATCACACTGCGGCCGCCTTCCTTGCTGCCGACGATGGCCTCCAGCGCCATCTTCAGCTCGCGCCAGAAATCGCTGTCCGAGGTGGTCAGCACATTGGTGGCATCGATGCGCGCATTGTTATTGCTGCCGCTGTTATTGTTATTCTGCGGCGCGGGGGTGCCGGTTTGCTGGCCGTTCTGGCCGTTGGTGTTGTTGACGTCCGCCACGGTGGTCGAATTCACGCGCACATTCGACATGCCCTGGCGCTTCGAGGTCAGATAGTTCACCTGGAACATGCGGGTCTGGATCGTCAGCGGACGAATATAGATCTTGGTCCCTTCGACCTTGTAGTCATAGCCATACAGCTCGCGCACCGCATCCAGCGCTTCGAACAAGGTTACGTCGCGCAGATTGGCGGTGATGGTGCCATCCACGTCCGGATGCACCAGCATGTTGTAGCGCGTGCCCGTCACCAGCGAATTGAAAAACTGGCGTGCCGGCACATTGTTGAAGGAGACATTGAACCGCTCTTCGAGGACCACGCGGGCTTTCGGCAGCTGGCTCGCCAGATCGCTCACCGGCGGCACCAGCGCGTTTGCGACCGCGTCGGGCTGGGCTTGCGGCGCGGCCTTGGTGGCTTGCGCCATCTGCTCCGTGATCTTGTCGTAGGCGCCGCGCGGCGGCGTGGTGGAGCATGCCCCCACGGTCATTAGTCCCGCCACTGCAGCCAGTTTGAAGAGGTTTCGCATCATTTATTCTCTGATTTCGTTTTTTGGCCGCTCGCTGCCATCGGGAACAGGTGCAGCACCTCGACCTGCTTGCCCCGGCGCAGAATCACTTCGTTTGCTTTGACTTCTTCCAGCACCGCGCCGTGGAACTTGTCGCCGCGGCGCAGGATCTCGCCATCGATCACGGCCACTTCCCTGCCCTGGTAACCTTTGCCGACCAGGACCGATTGCAGCTGCGGGCCTGCCGGCACCGCAGGCGCGGCATTGCCGGCCTGCGGCAGCATCGCTTCCGGCGGCGGACGCGTCGGGTCGGTCAGGCCCTGGGCCGATGCCAGCAACGGCAGCGCGGCGAACAGCAATGTCGGCAGACGCAGGCTCATAGCTTCATCCACTTCTCGTCCGGGCTCAGGGTGTAGAGCTTGAGCGTCAGCGTCACGTTCGGGTAAGCCAGAGCGTCCAGCCTGGCCTGGCCCCAGAACAGCTGCGACTGCAGTTTCTCCAGCGCCGCCATGTAATCCACCATATCGAGATAGCTGCCTTGCACAGTCACCTCCACACCGTGACGGTACAGCAGCTCGCGTCGTTTTGGCGCATTCTTGTCGGCCGGTGTGGCAGGTTTGTCGGATTTTTCGCTCAAGCCTTCAGTTGGCAAGGTGCGCAGCGAAATCAGTTTCAGCTTGCCATTCGAGCGCAGCATCTGCTCCAGCAGGCCAACCATCTTCTCCGGCGCCACCAGGCCATTCTTGACCGACACCAGCGACTCGCGCAATGCCATGCGCTGGGTGCCCAGGCTTTCAAGCTGCTGGCGAGCAGCCGCATCCGGGTCCACCGTAAAGGCCGCCACCACGGCAGTCACTTCCGCGTCGTTCGCCAGGGCCTGATTGTGCTGCTGATTGAGCTGCATGCGCAGCGACTGCTGGCGCGCGAAGACARGCGCCAGAGCTGCGTTGTAGATTATGTACAGCAGCACGGCAAGCATGGCGGCGAAGATCATGACACGCTCACGCAGCGTCAGCGCGTCAACGCGGCCGCTGATCTTGTCCCACCACGGCTTCATTTGGACGCCTCCGCAGGCTGCGATTGCAGGCTGAATTCAACGAAAGGCGCGGCGGCGGGCGCGCTGCCACTGGCGCCGCCCGGCCCGGATGTCGCCGTCGCCGCGGCCACACCCTGCGCCGACGGCTGCACGGCCGCGCCAGGCGCACCAGTCATGGCAGCCATCGCCTCCGGCCGTCCCATCTGCAAGCTGCCAAACGTCTTCCCGTGCATGACCGGTTCCTGCGTCAAGCGCGCGATATAGCCTGGCACCAGCGTCGCCTGCATCGCCCTGCCTTGCACGGAGATATCCGTTCCGGCGCCGCTTATCGCAATGCCGGTCAGCCACAGGCCGTGCACGTTCTGCCGCGCAAAGGCGCGGAAATATTCGGCATAACCTTGGGTATTGCCCAAGCTGCCGCGCTGCAGGATGTTCTGCGCTTCGCGCATCGCCGCCAGATCGGCCTGCGCGGACGCCAGCTCCTCGGCCACCTGCTCGCTTTTCTTGCGCGGCACGAACTCGGCGCGCGCATGCGCCAGGCGGCCTTCGCTGGCGGTCAGCGCGGCTTTGCTAGCGGCCACTTCGTCTTCCAATTGCGCCGTGCGGTAATGGCCGAAGGCGGCCAGCGCCAGCGCGCCGGTCAGGATCAAGCCCAGCGTCTGCACCATCTGCCCGCTGGTGAAAATCTTCTTCTGGCGCAGGAAGATGGGATTGAACAGATTGATCTGCTGGCTCACGGCACCGTCTCCTCATGCCGCAGGGCCGCGCCCAGCGTCAGCAGATAGCGGATCTGCTCGCCGATATCCTGTAGCTGTGGCGCTTCCGAGAAGTCGAATATCTCGCTCAGCGACATCGCTTCCACCGGCACGTAGATGTTCTGCGCCAGGAAATCCTGCAAGCCGCTGGAACCGGTCGGCGCCAGCACCAAGCGCGACACGCTGATGAAGTGGAACTGGCGGTCAAAGTGATCGAGCGAGCGTTGCAGCTCCAGCGCGATGCGGTCGAAGTAGCCGTGGCGGCGCGTGGAATCGGAATCGTTCAACTGCTCCAGCGTAACGTCGATCTGACGCGCCAGGTACAGCTCGCCGTGGTAACTCACCGTCAGCAGGCCGCCCTGCGGGCCGAAGGTCAGCATGGCCAGGCCGCGTCCCGGCGTCTCCAGCAAGGCCGAGATATTGCGTTGCGCCATTTCGGGGATGTCGATCACGCTCAGCTCCACCTTGGCCTCATCGAACAGCGCCTGGCGCGACTGGATCAGCGAGTTGCGTGCGGCCACGGCAAACATCGAATGCGCGCGCGGCGCCGTGCCTTTTTCAACCGGCATGTCGAACACGTCGATGGTGGCGTCGTCGATGTGGAAATCCAGCATATCCTTGAGCCGCCAGCGTACCGCGGTCTTCAGCTCATCGGGCGCCACATTGGGCGCCTCCACCGTCAGCAGCTGATATTCGCCGGCGCCGAGCAGCGTCAGGCACTGATAGCCGGCGGCGCGCAACTCGCGCGCGAGCTTATCCAGCGCGTCCGGCGAGAAGCTCGGCGTTAGGGGCTGAAACGTGGCAATTTGAACAACTGGTTTGGCGTCGGCCCGGCGCTCCACGCTTGCTGCGCAGATGCCGTCTGCGAGAAAGGTGAAGACGAGTTTGCCATTCTTTTTTCTTGCTTTCGAGAAAAAGCGCATTCCACCAGTCTAAAGAGAAAATGTTACGGGAGGTATCCGTCGTAATGGCTTGATTATATTCAAGTTCACCTTGTCTTTTGAGTAAATTTACGTGTGCTGGTGAAAAAATATCGCTTTCTTGTTACGGCCTTGACACATTCTCAGGGCGCATGGTCTGATTCGGCCATGACTCGACCATTGCTACCGTCAGCGCCATCCAGGGCAAGGGCTTTTGTGGCCGCCCTGTTGTGCGCTGCCGCCGGCATGGCGCAAGCCGACACCTATACTCTACCGGCCGACCTGACCAGCGCGCCGTTCAATTGCACAGGCAGCGGCAACAGCTATAGCTGTCATGGCTCGATCGGTCTGGACAAGGATTCCATCATCCAGCTGACCAGCGATGTCACCCTGAACATCGACGGCAATCTCACAGCCGACAAATCCCTTTCGACGAGCAATAATGGCCACTCGCTGACCCTGTATATCGGCGGCTCGGCCAACTTCAAGAAGGAAACCACCCTTACCGCCGATCTCACCGTCGGTGGCAGCATCAGCTTCGACAAGGACGCGACAGTTAACGGTGACATCACGACCGGTGGCAATATGACCATGGCCAAGGACTCCACTGTCTACGGCGATGTGGTTGTCGGCGGCTATCTGGACATGGGCAAGGACAGCGACATCATCGGCACATGCCGCGCCGCTGCCACGAATTACACCTGCAGCGCTGTGCCGAGCGGCATTCACCACCTGCGCATCGAGCATGCTGGCACTGCCCTCACCTGCTCGCCTGCCACGATTACCGTGCGCGCCTGCAGCGCCGCGGACAACAACGGCTGCACCGCCAGTACCGCAGGCATCAGCGGCACAGTACGCGCCTCAAGCGGCGGCAGCGTACTTGCCAGCACGGCCTTCAATATTCCGGCAGGCGTCAGCACTGCCACCATTACGCTGCCCGTCACTAGCGCTACAGCGACAACGTTATCCGCGGCCGGCATGACGCCAACGCCGTCCAACGCGACCACATGCTGGGTCGGTGCAACGCAAAGCTGCACGCTGACCTTTGCCGACTCAGGCTTCTTCATCGATGTGCCGGACCATATCTCCGACACCACCGCCTCCGGCACCGTCAAGGCAGCCAGGAAGGACGACGCCTCAAGTGCTTGCGTTCCCGCATTTACCGGCGCCAAAGCAGTTCCACTGTCCTGCCAGTATGTCAATCCCGGCACCGGCACCAAGTCTCTGACACTGACCGGCAGCTCTACCGCGACCATGGCATGCAACGGCACGCCTAGCCCAATTAACCTTAGTTTCGACACCAACGGCGTCGCACCGCTGCAGGTGCGATATCCGGACGCCGGCCAGATTGGCCTGGACGCGCACTACGTTGCCGGCGCCCTGGATATGCAAGGCAGCGATCAATTCATCGTCGCGCCGAAAGACTTCGCAGTGAATGCCGCCGTATCGAACATCTACGTGGCCGGATCACCATTCGCCCTGCAAATCATTGCGCGCAACAACAGCGGCGCCACCACGCTCAACTTCGGCAAGGAAAGTACACCTGCGACAGCCATTCTTTCACGCACGCGCTGCGAACCGTCTGCCAACGGCACCCACGGTGAAACCCCGCAGGACGGCACGCTCAGTACCGGAACACCAAACAATGCCGTGTCGATGAATAGCGGCGTAGCGTTCGTCACGACCACTGAATGGACTGAGGTCGGCAAAATCATCGTCAAGGCAGACCACACAAATTACCTTGGCTCAGCCCTGAGCGTGACGGGAACCGTCAACAACAGTGCCGGCTGCGCCAGCCCAATCGGCCCATTCGTGCCGCACCATTTCAGCACAACGGTCACCGATGCCTATCCTGCCAATCCATCGACCGATCCCACCACGGCCTTTACCTATTCAGGTCAGCCAATGGTGCTTCTGGTGGCAGCGAAAAATGGCCATGACGCGACTACCCAAAACTACTACCTTGCCAACTCAGGGAGCAGTTTTGCGAAGGATGTAACGCTGACCGCCCTCCTCAATCCGACACCAGCGCCTGGCTCCTTGCTGCCAAGCCCCATTCTCGCGAAAGACTTCGCTGGCGGTGTGGCGACGGCAAATGCCAGCTATACATTCACCAACATCAAGACCGCACCCACTGCAGTGACGATCCGCGCCAACGATGCAAACGCTTCGTCGCAAAGCGGAATCGAAGGCATCGCGCACGTTCGCAGCGGTCGACTGCGCGTCAGCAATGTATTCGGTAGCGCAAGGCAAGCGCTGAAAATTCCCGTGCAGGCGGAATACTGGACCGGACAGGCCTGGATTCTCAACGTAAACGACACCGGCGCTCCCGCGACTCAAATTAAACCCAGCTCGGTGGCGCTTAGCTTCACGAGTTCGACTTCCTCCCCTTCTTTTTCGGGCAGCACGATTACTGGCCCTACAATCGTACTCTCCGGCGGCAAAGCGGAAATCCCACTTAGCGCGCCCACCGTCGGCACTGGTTATATTGACTTCGCGATCAATCTCGGCACAACGGCAGCCGACAATTCCTGCCTGGCCACACACCCTGCAACTGTGGGCAATGTGCGCACCTGGCTGCGCTCAACCTACAGCACCTGTGTGCTAAGCGATCCTTATGCGCGTGCCACGTTCGGTATCTACACCCCGGCACAGAAGTCCGTTATCCACGTGCGAGAGGTCTATTGATGGCACAGAGCGCGCGCGGCTACACCATTGTCGAACTGATTGTGGTCATGGTGCTGATCGGGCTTCTGACCGCTGTAGCAATGCCGCGTATCCTCGGCAGCAATGTCATGGCGGGCACTGCCTGGCGCCAGCAAGTCGTCAGCGCCCTGCGTTACGCCCAGAAGAGCGCCGTCAGCCATCGGCGGCTGGTCTGTGCCAACGTTTCTGCGCAGTCGGTCACGCTAATGATTGCACCCTTGCCTGGCAACGCCTGCGCATCCAATTTGCCAAGCCCGGACGGTTCCTCTTACTCAACCAGCGATAGCCAGGCTGTAGCGAGCGGCGCGCTTGGCAACATCTTCTTCCAATCCGACGGCCGCATCACTTCGGATGCGAATGGCGCTACGCCACTAGCCGCAGCGATTATTTCGATTGCGGGTGAGCAGAATATCCGCATTGATGGAGTGACCGGCCATGTCGAATAGGCGCCAGCGTGGCATGACACTGGTGGAACTGGTCATCGCCATGGCAATTATTGGCGTGGGACTCGCTGGCGTGCTGGGTGCGCTCTCCAAGCTGGCGGTGACGACCGCCGACCCCATGATCAAAAAGCAGATGATCGCGATCGCGGAAGGCATGCTGGAGGAAGTGCAACTGCAGCCGTACACGAGCGCCGCAACTGTCACGATTGGCGCGAACACCTGCGCACGCGACCAATTCCAGGGGACCTGGGACTATAACAATTACAACGCGCCGCGTCCCGTCTGCGACACTAGCGGCAATCCTATCGCCATGCTCGCTGGCTACCGCGTGTCGGTCACGGTAGCCAATGAAGCTGCCGGCGGTCCGCTTACGGGCGTGCCTGCCGGGCGGGCCAGCCGCATTACCGTCACCGTTACGCATGGCACCGATAACTATTCGCTGCAGGGTTGGCGCGTCGACTATTGATGATGATGAACAGACAGCGCGGATTTACATTGGTTGAACTGATCATCGTCATGGTGATCGTCGGCGCACTCGCTGGCATTCTGATGGTGTTCTTCAAGCCTGCAATGCAAAACTATTTGTCCGCCGGTCAGCGTGCCGCGATGACGGACCTTGCGGATGGCGCCATGCGGCGAATGGTCCGCGATATTCGCGTTTCGGTGCCCAATTCCGTGCGCGAGATTAGTTCTCGGTGCATTGAAATGATTCCTACATCGAGCGGTGGCCGTGTCCGCATGGCTCCGGACACCGTGTGGGATACCGCCAGTCCCGGCAACCCCAGCATGGCACTGGACACGAACCTACCCACCAATGGCTTCGACGTAATGACTCCCATCATGACCCAGCCGACCGTTGGCGACTGGGTGGTGATCGGTAACCAGGCGACTGAAGATGTGTACGCGGGAATCACCCGTTATCGCATCGCTGGAGTGCAAACTGCGCCTGCTGCCAACGTCGGCACGTTGCGACTGACGTTTTCGTCCTCGCCGCCGGCCCAGTTCCCAGTTGGTTACGATGGGGGGCGGTATGTCGTAGTGCCTCAGGCGCAGCAAGCCGTCTCATTTGTCTGCTTAAACGCAGGCATCGATGCAAGCGGCACTGGCACCGGCACACTGTTCCGCGTCGCGAATTATGGATTCAATTCTCCGGGGACCTGCCCGGCCGCTGGCAGCGCCCCAATTCTAGCAACGCATGTTCAGACCTGCAATTTCAACTATAACCCGTCGGCTGGCGTGACCGCGCAAAACGGCTATGTCGAAATCACACTGCAATTGACCGACCATGGGGAATCCGTCTCCCTTTACTACGGCGCCCACGTGGATAACGTGCCATGACAAAAACTCCGCACCGCCAAGGAGGCTTCGCGTATATCGCCGCAATCGTTGTCTGTGTCGTGCTGGCAGCGCTGGCAACAGCCGCTGTTAGGCTTGGCACGACGCAGCAGACCACGCTCAATCAGGACTATCTCTCGGCACGTGCATGGCAGGCCGCCAGGGCCGGTACCGAATGGGGAGCGTATCAGGCCATACAAACCGCGGCGCCCAATAACTGTCAGGCTTTATCGACGCTGACAGCACTGAACGGGTTCACAGTCAATATACAGTGCCAGGTTCGGACGTTTAACGAAGGAGAGTCTGCGCCCGGTGTGGCGCGGACTGTCAACGTTTATCAAATCACGGCCACCGCCTGTAACGCCGCGGCTTGCCCCAGCAATCAAGTCACTTCGCCGGATTACACGGAGCGCAGCCGCGTCATCTCCGTTTGCACCCTTAGCCAGGGTGTACCCTGTTAATTCAGGCTTGGCCTAATTCGGTCTAAACAGCGCGCAGCGCGTCTAACAGCGTCCAGAATCCGAGGGTGCAAGTCTAAAAGAGTCCGCAAACTCGGGGCTGAAATCTAATTCGGTCGCGAATTTGGCAGCAGAAGTCTAAACGGAACTATCTTTCATTACCGCGATCCAATCTTTAGACTCATTTCGAAGGATTGGATCATGGACAACATTGCCACGCGCCCCGTTCACCTGCCGGCAGCCGATCTCCTGGATCTGGAATTCCATCTAATGGAGACAAGGCCAGACCTTACCCTTGAAGCATTTCTCACAGAGCTGCTGAAACGCTGGTTGAAGCTTGACAAGGAACGAACCGAGCTACGCCTTATGGTCAGCCCATTCGCGGTTTTCAATGGAAAAATGTCTTTCTTCCTGAAGGCACGAACCTTCGCACAAGCTATCGCGACACCGTTGAATTTGCGAAAGTAGTTGGCGACCACATCCTGTCTGCGGACGGGCATCCGTTGACGCCATCGGTGTTCGCAAACCAGCACGCGACGGGACGAAATGCATGGCGCTTTATCTGGCTTCGCTTTCCTGGCGAAGAGCATTGGACGCGGGCGGCCGATTGCAGAAGAAACTCTTCCAGTCTATAAGTTGCGACTGAGAACGAAAAGAGGGACCGGTTTAGACTTTCGTCCCCCTCAAAAGCGACCAATTTAGATTGGCGGCCTCGATTTTTAGACTGTTTGAGGCGCAGGGGCCCGGATTTCAGTCTCTTTTAGACTGATTCTTCGCTATCTAGAGTAATTTAGACTGGGCTCTGAAATAGATACTACACCCACCAATAAAAAAGCCAGCCTCGCAAGGCTGGCTTTCATGCGACGTCTACTCGATCAGCATTGATCGCCAGTCGGCAATGCCGAGTAGGTTGGAATGCCGCCAGAAGCAGCTTGCGTGTAGGTAAACAAGCATGTAGCCGCTTTCGACGTAGGCACATTTGCAGGCTTGATCGTCAACACACCACCGGTCCCTGCTCGCGAGTAATCCGTCGAGTTCAAGCCTGCAGCATCCGCCGTACTGGTATCGCCGGAAGGGTATCCGTTCGTAATATTCACAGTGATACCTTCGGCATCGATCGTGGGGGGATTAGTCCCAGCTGCCAGGAAGCGTCCGTGCGCCATCGCAGCCGTCGCTTGCAACGAACCTTTGGCGGCGTTGAGGCTGGCAACGCGGGCGTCACCGCCGAGGTTGGCGAAGCGTGGCAGTGCCGTGGCGGCGAGGATGCCGAGGATCACCATTACGACGATCAGTTCGATCAGGGTAAAGCCGGCTTGCTTTTGAGGCACAGCGTACTTGCTCATGCTTTGATTCTCCATTTAACAAAGTGTGCGGCTTCAATCTAACTGCACCAAGGACACACCGCTTGTCCTCGCCTGCTGCCCATCGGGAATTGGATCGGATTTTACCTTGAAAATCAGGCGCTTTCTTTCCGTAGCTCCAAAAATTTTTCCCATATTTAACAAATAAACCAGACTTTGCGTCTGCCGGTCGAAATACCAGCGGCCAAGCTCGGCCTTGTCCAATCCACCGTCCACCTCGCCCCCATAGTTCGGCGGAGGCGCCCGCAGCAGCAGGATTGGATTCTGTCCGGCCAGCGCCGCGACCTCGTTTTCCCTGTGCTGCAGCAGCAATTCCCCAGTGCGTGCGGCCAGCGCCGTACGCAGGGCACCTATCATCCCGTCGACCGCCACCCGCTCAGCCGCCGCCTGGTAGTACACGATACGGCTGAGCAGAACCGTTATCAGAATGGCGACGACACTGGCGACAATAACAAATTCCAGCCTGCTCGCGCCACACTGCTTAAGCTGTTGCGGCGAGGCGACAGCACGTAAGCTCATCGGTGCAACGCCGCCTTCCCAAGATCCCAAATTGGAAGGAAGATGCCCAACGCGAGAATCAGCACCATCACACCGAGGAAGGTAATCAGGATCGGCTCGATCTGCGACGACAGCGTCTTCAGCTCATATTCCACTTCGCGCTCGTACATCTGCGCGATCTCTTCCATCAATTCGTCCAGCGAACCGGACTCCTCGCCGACAGCGATCATCTGCAGCACGATGGGCGTGAACACATTGGCGGCAGCGGCCGTGCGCAGGATCGATTCGCCGCGCTCCACGCCGTCGCGCATCTGCTCGACGCGGGCGGTCAGATAAGCGTTATCGACCGTCTGGCCAACCACAGTCAGCGCCTGCACAATCGGTACCCCGCTGCGGCTCGACAAGGCGAAACTGCGGGCGAAGCGCGCCATCGTCGCTTTGAGCACAATCTTGCCGGCGATTGGAATGCGTAGCTTGAACTTGTCCCAGCTATAGCGGCCGGCCGAGGTATTGACCCAGGCGCGGAAGCCGAACACCCCCATCAGCAGGACGCCGAGCAGCAGCGGCCAGTAATCCACCATGAAGCCGGAACTCGCCAGCAGCAGTCGCGTCATGAATGGCAGCTCTGCGCCGAAACTCTGAAACACTTTGGCGAAAGCCGGAATCACAAAAATATTCACGATGACGATGGCTGCGATCATCGCAATCACCACAAAGCTCGGGTAGCGCAGCGCTGATTTCACACGGTCGCGCATATCGCGGTCGAACTCCATGTGATCGAACAGGCGCAAAAAAACCTCTTCCAGCCGGCCCGTCATCTCGCCAACCCGCACCATCGACAAATAAAACGGCGTGAACACTTTCGGGTGCCGCCGCATCGCAGCCGACAACTCGCGGCCCGAGTCCAGCGACTCGCGCAGGTCCTTGATGACGCGGCCGAACGATTTGCTGATGGCCGACTCCTGCAAGCCCGCCAGGCCGCGCATGATCGGCACGCCCGATTTAAGCAGGGTGTACATCTGGCGGCTGAATAGCTGCACGTCCATCGGCGTGACCTTCTTCTCGGTCAGGCGCTCCCACAGCGAATCTTCGTTGCTTGGTGCGGCCTTGCGCGTGACCGTGATCTCGACTGGCGTAACGCCAGTGCTGAACAACTGGTCGGCGACGGCGCCGCTGTCGGCGGCTTCCAGCACGCCTTGCATCAATTCGCCGCGAGCGTTGCGGCCTTTGTAGGCGAAGAAGGGCAAATTAGTCCTCTAGCTGGTTACTGATGCGCATGGCTTCGGCAATCGTGGTACGTCCCTGAATTACCAGCTGCACCGCGTGGCGGCGCAAGGTCTGGCCGCCCATCTGCTGCTGGGCGGCTTTCAGGAAGACGCCAGGGTCGGGATTATTGGCCGCATCGACCACCGACTGTGTCATCTCCAGCAGCTCATACACGCCGGTTCGGCCGCGATAGCCCATGCCGTTGCAATGCGAGCAGCCCTTGCCGTGGAAGTAGCGCGCCATATCGACCTTGTCGTTCAACTCAAGACGCAGCCATTCGTGTTCGGATGGCGACGGCGTGTACGGCGTGGTGCAGCTTTCGCAAATCACGCGCACCAGACGCTGCGCCAGCACGGCCTGCAAGGAGCTGCCCACCATATAACGCGGCACACCCATGTCCATCAGGCGCAGCGGCGTGCTGGCGGCATCGTTGGTGTGCAGGGTCGAGAGCACAAGGTGGCCGGTCATGGCAGCACGCAGACCGATCGACGCGGTTTCCTGGTCGCGCATCTCGCCGACCAGCACAATATCCGGGTCCTGACGCAGCGCGGAACGCAGCACGCGCGCGAAGTCCAGCTCAATCTTTTCATTGACCTGCACCTGGTTGATGCCGGGCAGACGGTATTCGACCRGGTCTTCGACGGTGATCAGTTTTTTCTCGTCCGAATTCAGTTCGGACAAAGCGCAGTACAGCGTGGTGGTTTTGCCGGAGCCGGTCGGCCCGGTTACCAGCACCAGGCCATTGGGACGCGCAACGATGGCGCGGAATTTATCCAGCAGCGGCTTGGGCATGCCGATCGCGTCCAGCCGCAGCGTGGCGCCGCTCTGATTCAGCAGACGCATCACGATCGATTCGCCGTACTGCGTCGGCATGGTCGAAATACGCACATCGATGCGGGCATTTTTCACGCGCACGGCGAAGCGGCCATCCTGCGGCAAGCGTTTTTCCGAAATATCGAGATCGGACATCAGCTTCAAACGCAGCGCCAGTGCCGGCGCGATCTTGATATCGGCCTCGGTCTGGCGATGCAGCACGCCGTCGATGCGGAACCGGATCTGCAGCCGGTTTTCCTGCGGCTCGATGTGAATGTCGGAGGCGCGCACCTGGGCCGCATCATCAAACACCGATTGCAGCAGCTTGACGACGGGCGCTTCTTCCAGACCGGGACTGGCCGCGGCCAGCGCGCCAAAGTCGACGGAGGCATCGCCCATCTCCTGTTCCAGCTCGCGCGCCAGATCGCTGATGTCTTCCGTGCGGCGGTAGATGCGGTCGATCGCCGCCAGCACTTCCGTCTCGTTGACGACGGCCAGCTCGATATTCTGTTTGACCAGCTTGGCGATCTCGTCGTAGGCAAACAGGTCGGTCGGATCGGACAGGCCAATCAGCAGTGCATTGGGCCGTTCCTCCAGCACCAGCGCGCGGAACCGGCGCGCCTGGGTTTCCGGCAGCTTGCGCACCAGTTCCGAATTGACGTGATAGAACTTGAGATTGATGTAGGGGATGTTGAGCTGCCGCGCCAGCGCGCCGGAGATCTGCTCCTCGGTCACGTAGCCATGTTCGACAAACAGGCGGCCCAGCTTGCGGCCACTGCGTTTCTGTTCGGTCAGCGCCAGGCCAAGCTGTTCTTCGGACAGCAGTTTTTGCTGCACCAGAATCTCACCAAGCCTGACCTTTTCCGGTCTCGTCATACCGTTCGCCCTATCAAGAAGTCCGGGGCCATTGTAATGCCAACGGTGCGCGCGCGGCCAGTAAAAGTAGTTATTATCCGACAACAATGAGTCAGGCGCTTCGCTTCCACAACGTAAGTAAGCAGCACGCGCGCCGCAGCGTGCTGTCCGCGTTCGACCTCGACGTGCCGCCGGGCGCCCTGTTCGGACTGGTGGGCGTCAACGGCGCCGGCAAAACCACCGTGCTCAAATGCCTGCTCGACTTCTGCGCCCTCGATGGCGGAACGATCGAGATTTTCGGCGCCAGCCACTTGCAGCCCGCATCGCGCCAGCCTTTGGCCTTTCTGCCCGAACGCTTCATCCCGCCCGCACACCTGACGGGCGACGAATTTCTGCGTTACGTGGTCAAATTGCAAGGCCTGCCTTACGACCGCTCGGCGGCAGAACACATGCTGCAGGCCATGGACCTGGAGGAGTCAGCCTTGAACCGCACCGTGCGCCATTATTCCAAGGGGACGACGCAGAAGCTGGGCCTCGCCGCCACCTTCCTCATCCGCAAAGACCTGTACGTGCTGGACGAGCCGACCAGCGGCCTCGATCCCCGCGCCCGCGCGCGCCTGAAAGCGCACTTGCAGCTGCTGCGTAGCGAAGGCGCCACAGTTTTTCTGACCTCGCATGCGCTCGCCGACATCGACGAGCTGTGCGACCACATGGCCATCCTGCACGACGGCCGGCTCGCTTTCACCGGCTCACCTGCCGCGTGCAAGGCGCAATACAACGCCGAGTCGCTGGAAGCCGCCTTCCTCACTGCCGTCAACTAAACCGCCATGTACCAGACCCACTTCGGCCTGCGTGAAGCGCCTTTCAGCATCACGCCCAACCCGGCCTTTTTCTACAGCGGCAATACGCGCGGCGAAATGCTGGCCGCCCTACTCTACGCCGTCACGCATGGAGAAGGCATCGTCAAGGTGACGGGCGAAGTCGGCAGTGGCAAGACCATGTTGTGCCGCATGCTGGAGCAGCACCTGCCGGAGCACATCGATGTGCTTTACCTCGTCAATCCCAGCCTGGGGCCGCATGAAGTGCTGTATGCGATTGCCGCCGAACTGGGCCTGATCCCCGATGGCCGCCGCGCCGATGAAGTGCTGCGCATGCTGAATGCGGAGCTGATCGCGCGCCACAGCGACGGGCGCCAGGTGGTACTGCTGGTGGAAGAAGCTCAGGCCATGCCGCTCGATACGCTGGAAGAGGTGCGCCTGCTGACCAATCTGGAAACCGCGCGCCACAAGCTGCTGCAAATTGTGCTGTTCGGGCAGCCGGAACTGGACGAGCACCTGTCCCTGCCGCGCATGCGCCAGCTGCGCGAACGCATCACGCACAGCTTCGTGGTGCCGTGCATGCCGCGCGAGCAGATCCCGGAATTTCTCGGTTTCCGCCTGCGCGCTGCTGGCTATCTCGGGCCGGATATTTTCAGCCGCCACGCGGTGCGGCTGATCGCCAGCGGCTCGGAAGGCATCGTGCGCCGTATCAACGTACTGGCCGACAAGGCCATGCTGGCCGCATTCGTCGATGACGCGCGCCATGTCGACGCCATGCATGTGCGCCAGGCGATTCAGGAGGCCAGCTATTCGTGCGCGGGTCTTTGGCGCAATCGCAGTATGATCGTTTTCGAGAAAATTTTGACAACATATTTCAGTCGGTCAACTTTTAGGCGGYGATAACGATGAGAATACTCGCGGCTTCCCTGCTCTGCACTCTGCTCGCGGCCTGTGCGACGCCCAAGCTGCCGCAATCGCCATCCCACCTGAGCGAAGCGGCGCCTCCGGCGGGAGCGATTCCCGAACCGGTACAGCAGAACGCAGCCCTGCCGCCGCCTCGCGCGTCCGCAAGGCAGGAGACATACAGCGTGACCGTTCACCGCGTGCCGGTGCAGAACGTGCTGTTCGCCCTGGCGCGCGACGCGGGGCTCAACGTCGATATTCATCCCGCCGTGGAAGGCACGGTGACACTGAACGCGCTTGACCAGACTTTGCCGCAACTGCTCACGCGCATCGCGCGCCAGGTCGACATGCGCTACGAGCTCGATGGCAATACGCTGACCGTGCTGCCAGACCAGCCCTACTGGAAGAATTACAAGATCGATTACGTGAACATCGCGCGCAGCACCAACAGCAGCGTGAATATCGCGACCCAGATTTCGACCACCGGCAATTCCAGCGCATCCCAGTACAACCCGAATACCGGAAATACCGTCACCGCGTCCAATCCGCTCGACACTAGCGGCGGCAACAACAATTCCACGACCTCCGTAGCGAACCGCTCGGATAATAATTTCTGGTACAGCCTTGAGAAGAATATCCGCGATATGCTGCGGCCAACCAATCTCAATGACCAACTGACCGATCCGCTGGCGCAAATGCGCGACCAGGCGGCTGCCTTGCAGCGGCRGGCACTGATGTCCGCTGGCGGCGCCACGGGTGCGCCAGGCGGGTACGGCACGGCCGGCTTGCCCGGTGCGACGGGCAGCGCCTACCCCGGCGGCGCCGGGCCGCTATACGGCAGCGGCCAGGCGGCAGATCCGAATTATCCCGGCGGTGCGAACGTGCAAGGATATGGCGGCGCGGGCTATCCCGGCAACCAGGCCACGTCCGCGCAAAACCGCAACGCGCCGCGCATGGCGCAGTCGGTCATCGCCAATCCCGAAAGCGGCCTGATTGCCGTGCGCGCGACCAGCCGCCAGCACGAGAAGGTGCAGGAGTTTCTGGACATCGTCCTGTCCACCGCCAAGCGCCAGGTGCTGATTGAGGCAACCATCATCGAGGTCAAACTGAGCGACCAGTACCAGCAAGGCATCAACTGGTCGCGCATCAATGGCAACTCCACGGTCAGTCAGGGCGAGGTCGGCACCACGCCCCTGCCCTCCGGCATTGCCCCCGGATCGTCGGCCGGCGTGTTCGTATTTAATTATCTGAACCCGACCACACGCTTCGGCAATATCTCGGCCACGATCCAGCTGCTGGAATCCTTCGGCAAAGTGAAGGTGCTGTCCAGCCCGAAGATCAGCGTGCTGAATAATCAGACCGCGCTGCTCAAGGTGGTCGACAACAATATCTTCTTCACGATCAAAGTCACGCCTGCTGTGCTGACCACCACGGGTACGATCGCCACGCCGGCGACCTACGAGTCCAAACTGGAAACCGTGCCGGTCGGCTTCGTGATGAGCGTGACACCGCAGATTTCGGAAGATGATGAAGTTACGCTCAATGTGCGTCCCACTATCACCCGCGTGGTGGGCTTCGTGCAGGACCCGAATCCCGAGCTGTCGAAACAGAATGTGGTGAGCAAGGTGCCTGTAATTCAGGCGCGCGAACTGGAATCGGTGATGAAGGTACACAGCGGACAGATCGCCGTGATGGGCGGTTTGATGCAGGATTCGGTCGACAATTCCAAGGACGGCATTCCGCTGCTTAGCTCCCTTCCCGTGGTCGGCAATGTGTTCTCGTACCGGAACGAGACGGCAAGCAAGACTGAACTCGTGATCTTCATGCGCCCGGTGGTGGTGAAGGACGCGACCATGTCCGGCGACTATAAGGACTATCGCTATCTGCTGCCGGAGCAGCAGGCCAAGGCAGGTGGATTATGAGCCTGCTCATGCAAGCCTTGCGCAAGGCGGAGCGCGCCAAACACGGTTCGCAAATCTCGGCGCCACACGAAGAGAATGGTCTGCAGCTGGAGCCGCTGGAAACGGACGTCCAGAAGGCGGCGGCAAGCAGTGAGTCGGCTGTGGTGGGCGGTCCGGCATTTTCTCTGGAGCCGCTGGAGCCACCCACTTCCACGTCCGGCGCGGACGATGATGAGGATATTCCTGTCGTTGCCGCGACGGAGGCAATGCATGACCCCGTGCCGCCGCAGGCGCGGCCAGGCGCACGCCGCAACCCCGCCGCCGCAGCGCGCGCAGCGGCGGCAGCGCGGCTGGCGTCCGATATGCCCCATGGCCCCGGCCAGCCCGGCGGTCTGGGCGCCGATCCCGCGCCGCATGCCCGCAGCGCCGATGATGATGCGCATGGCGACGCGGCGTTTGCAGCCAGCATGCAAGGTGCCGACACAGCGCGCACTGCGCGCGACGGTTCCGGGGCATCGCGCCCTGCCCCGGCCAGCAACATCGCCAGCAGCGCCCCTGGCGCTTCTTCCTCCACAGCTCGCGGCGCACCAACGACGGCGGCGCGCGACGCGGGCGCTCCGCGCGCTTCTGGTCAGGGCGGCACGCGGGGAGACAGCGGTGCCGCGGCGATGTCCGGTCCCGGCGCCGCGCCTTGGAGCCGAACCGGGGCCGCAACACGTGCCAGCGCAAACGCGTCGCGCCAACGGCTCACCGTGCTGGCGGGCCTGCTGGTGGTGGTCCTGCTGGCCTTTGGATTCATGTACTGGAAAGCCGTCAGCAGCCCTGGCCCTGGCGCCTCGCTGCCGCCGGTGCCAATGCCCGCACCGGGCACCATCGCCGGTCCCGCGCAAAATGTCGCGCCGCCGGTGGCGGGCATACCGGGCGTGGACACGGCCCAGCCAGTCCCCGCTGGGACCATCCCCGGCGGCATCGCGGCGACCGGCGCGCAGGGGCCCGCTGCGGTACCAGCGGCCGGCTCGCCGCCTGGCAGTGTGGCGACAAGCGGTGCTGCTGGCGTTCCGGGGGCCGGTGTAGCCGCCACGACCGGAACCACCGGCACGACGGCCGCCGGCATCGGCGCGAATGGCGCATCAGCCGGAGCTGGAAACGCAGGGGCGACCGCGCATGGCGTCCCCGCGGTAGCACCGGCGGCACCGGGCGCCGGCACAGCCGCCGCGCGGGCCACAGTACCTGCGGGCGCGATCACGGTCGACACCGCCTCCCCACAGCGCGCAGGACACACGGCTGCCACCAGCCATGGCGCAGCTCCGGCCACGCGTCCGCAGCCGCATGTGATTGTCCCGACGGCGGAAGCGCTGGCCGCCATCCCCGATCCCGCCATGCGCGAAGAAGCGCGGCGCGATGCGGAGGAGCGCGCTGCAAGACTGGCGCGCGATACCGGGACCATGGTGCCCTCGCACGACACTGGCACCGCCGCGGCAGCCGCGCCAACCGCCGCCGCGGGCATCACAACTGCCGGCGGAAAAGCGGGGTCAGCCGCCGCGGTGGATAGCGCGCCCGCCTCCGCCGCACCAGTCGCATACGGCGACACCGGCGACGTGCGCATCGTGCGCAACAACCACACGCCGCAAGTCAGCCCCGCGCTGCAGAACGCCTATTCCGCCTTCAAGGCCAACGACATGGCCGCCGCGCGCCAGCAGTACGACGCCGCGCTGGCGCACGACGCAAACAACCGCGACGCCCTGCTGGGCAGCGCCGCCGTCGCGGTCCGCCAGGGCAACGGCCAGCTGGCGGCCGCCAACTACGTGCGCCTTCTCGAACTCGATCCGGGCGACCCGGAAGCGCTGGCCGGCCTGGTGGCACTGCGTCCCGGCGACATCGGCCAGGCCGAAAGCAGGTTGAAAGCCATCCTGCAGCGCGCCCCCGAATCCGGCCCCGTGCTGTTCACCCTGGGGAATCTGTATGCCCGCCAGGGACGCTGGCCGGAAGCGCAGCAAAGCTACTTCCGCGCCTACAGCGCCACGCCGGACAATCCCGATTACGCTTTCAACCTCGCCATCGGGCTGGATCGCCTGAACCAGGGCCGCCTGGCGAAAGACTACTACCAGCGCGCGCTGACCCTGGCCCAGACCACGCCAGCCGGTTTTGATCCCAACGCTGTGCGCAAGCGCCTGCTTGAACTGGGCGCGCCAGCGCCCTGACGCACACTACATGGCAGAACAGACCAAAATCCCGCTCGGCAAACTGCTGATCCAGAAAGGCGTCATCAGCGAGGACCAGCTCCGCATTGCATTGCTTGAGCAAAAGCGCAGCAGCGAACCGCTGGGCAAGCTGCTGATCACACTCGGCTTCGTCACCGAAGCGACGGCGCGCGAAGCCCTGAGCGAAAACCTGAACACGCAATCGGCCGACCTGAAATCGCTGGTGGTGGACGCCATCGCGCTCAAGCTGATTCCAAAGGATGTGGCCAAGCGCTACCGCGTCTTCCCCATCGTGTACGAACGCGCCACGGACCGGTTGATCCTTGCCATGTCCGACACCAGCAATATCGTCGCGCTGGACCAGATCAGCGCCATGCTGGTGAAGGGCATCGTCATCGTGCCGCTGCTGGTGAACGATTCCGACATCGCCCACGCCATCGACCACTACTACGGCTATGAGCTATCGATCGACGGCATCCTGCACGAAATCGAAACGGGCGAAGTGAATTACCAGAGCTTCGACGCGGCCTCCGATGAATACAGCCACCCCATGGTGCGCCTGATCGACGCCCTGCTGGCGGACGCGGTGCAGAACGGCGCATCGGACATCCACTTTGAGCCGGAGCACAGCTTCCTGCGCATCCGCTACCGCATCGACGGCATCCYGCGCCAGATCCGCAGCCTGCACAAATCCTACTGGCCAGCAATGGCTGTGCGCCTGAAGGTGATCAGCAATATGAACATCGCCGAAACGCGCGCCCCGCAGGACGGCCGCATCGCGATCAAGTTCTCCGGCCGCCAGATCGACTTCCGCGCCAGCGCCCAGCCCACGGCGCACGGCGAGAACTTCGTGCTGCGCGTGCTGGACCGGCAAAAAGGCATCGTGCCGCTCGACCAGCTTGGCCTGTCCGAGCACGACCTCGATGTACTGAAACTGATGATCGCCCGGCCCGACGGGCTGATTCTCGTCACCGGCCCCACCGGCAGCGGCAAGACCACCACGTTGTATTCGATTCTGAACCACATCAACACGGAAAGCGTCAATATCATGACGCTGGAAGACCC
>NZ_JBFRDW010000006.1:0-27963 GCF_052113985.1 Pseudoduganella sp. RAF53_2
GTCTTTGGCAGCACGCAACAGCCGGGGTATAAAGAAAACACCGAATAAACTGGGGAAAACATCATGGAACGCTGGATTCTGGCCGCCGCGATCGGCGCGTCGGCGGTGCTGCTGCCGGCTGCGCAGGCCGAGCCGCTGAAGGGCGAACAGGCCGCCCTGCATGTGCTGAACCGCCTGGCGTATGGCCCAAGGCCTGGCGATATCGAGCGCGTGGCGCAGATCGGCGTGCAGCGCTACATCGATGAGCAATTGAATCCGCCGCCGCTGCCGGCCGCGCTGGCGCAGCGCCTCGACGGGCTGCAAACTCAGAAGCTGACGGCGGGCCAGGCGCTGGAGGAATTCCAGGAAGTGCGGGCCGAGGCCAAGAAGGACAAGGACGAGGCCAAGGACATGCGGCGCGAGACGATCGGCAAGCTGGCCGCCGAAACCGCCGAGGCCCGCCTGTTACGCGCCATCGAGAGTCCGCGCCAGCTGGAAGAGGTGATGGTCGATTTCTGGTTCAATCACTTCAACGTATTCCAGGGCAAGGGCCAGGACCGCGTGCTCATTTCCAGTTATGAGCGCGATGCGGTCCGCCCACACGTCTTCGGCAAGTTCCGCGACCTGCTGGAGGCGACAGCCAAGCATCCGGCCATGCTGTTCTACCTTGATAACTGGGTGTCCAAAGCCGGTGGCCTGAACGAARACTATGCCCGCGAGCTGATGGAGCTGCACACGCTGGGCGTGGACAATGGCTATACCCAGAAGGACGTCACCGAGCTGGCGCGCATGCTGACCGGCTGGACTTACGCGCCGCGCCGCCTGGTCAACCGCAATGAGACATTCGTGTTCGATCCGAAGCGCCACGACAATGGCCAGAAGGTCTGGCTTGGGCTGCCGGTGAAAGCGCGCGGCGAAGCGGAAGGCGAATATGCGCTGGACGTGCTGGCCGTGCATCCCGCCACGGCGCGTCATATCAGCACCCAGCTGGCGCAATACTTTGTGGCCGACGTGCCGCCGCAGGCACTGGTCGAGCGCATGGCAGCCACCTGGCGCGACACGGGCGGCGATATCCGCGCCGTGCTGCGCACCATGTTCACCAGCCCTGAGTTCATGGATTCGGCGGTGGCCGGCGCCAAGTTCAAGACGCCATACCAGTTTGTGGTGTCCGCCGCGCGCGCCAGCGGCGCGCCTGTGACGGACGTGAAGCCGCTGCTGGGCACGCTGAACCGCCTCGGCCAGCCACTGTATGGCTGCCAGACGCCGGACGGCTACAAGAATACGCAGGATGCCTGGCTCAATCCCGACGCGCTGAGCCGCCGCATCGCCTTTGCCACTTCGCTGGCGCCGAACACCGATCCGCAGATGGTGCAGACGGCGCTGGGCGCATGCGTGTCGCCGCGTACCGCTGCGATGGTGGCATCCAGCCCCGACAAACTGCGCGCCGCCATGCTGCTGGGCGGACCCGATTTCATGCAGAGGTAATCATATGGACCGCCGATACTTCCTGAATACCCTGGCCGCAGGCGCTGGCCTGATGGTGCCGCTGGGCCGCAGCGCCTGGGCCGCGACCATGGCTGATAAATCCGCTCCCACCCAGCGCAAACTGATTGTCGTCATGCTGCGCGGTGCGGTGGACGGCATGAACGTGGTGGCGCCGGTGGCCGATCCCGAATATGCACGCCTGCGTCCGAATATCGCTTTGGCGCATGCGGGCTCCGAGGGTGGTGCGCTGGATCTCGATGGCTACTTCGGCCTGCATCCCGCCCTGGCGCCGCTGATGCCGCTGTGGCAGCAGAAGAAGCTGGCCTTCGTCCACGCCAGCGGTTCGCCGGACGCCAGCCGCTCGCACTTCGACGCGCAGGACTATATGGAGTCCGCCACGCCGGGCGTGAAGAGCACGCAGGATGGCTGGATGAACCGTCTGCTGGCGCAGTTGCCGGGCGAGTCTACGCCGACCCGCGCTCTGAGCATCGGGCCTGTGATGCCGCGCATCCTCAGCGGGCATGCGGCCGCAATGAATCTGGCCAATGGCGCGGCGGGCGTGAAGAATAATGTGCTGGACCGCCCGGCGCTGGCCAATGCTTTCGACCAGCTGTATATGGGCCACGAACGCTTCGGCAAGGCTTATCTCGATGGCCGCGATGCGCATCGCGAAGTGATGGTCGCTGCGACCAATAATCCGATGATGGCCGAGATGCAGATGGCCGATGGCGGTGCGCCGCTGCCCAACGGCTTCCYGGATGACGCCTCGCGCCTCGCCACGCTGATGCGCAACGATCCCAATATCCAGCTGGCTTTCTTTGCTCTGGGCGGCTGGGATACGCACGCTAACCAGGGCGCTGGTTCCGGCCAGCTGGCGAATCGCCTGGCGCCGCTGGGGCAGGGCCTGGCCGTGCTGGCGCAGCGCCTTGGGCCGATGTTCGACGATACGGTGATCGTGGTGATGTCCGAATTCGGCCGCACTGCGCGCGAGAACGGCAACAAGGGCACGGACCACGGCCACGGTAACGCGATGTGGCTGCTGGGCGGTAAGGTCAACGGCGGCAAAGTCCACGGCGACTGGCGCGGCCTGGCCGACAACCAGCTCAACGAAGGCCGCGATTTGCCTGTGACGACCGATTTCCGGCGCGTGCTGGCGCAGGTCGGGGAGCGTCACCTGCGGCTGTCCGACGCGGCACTCGGCAAGAGCTTCCCCAGCCTGCCATCCGGCGCGCCGCTCAACCTTATTTGAACCCACGGCGCAAAACCTGGTGGCTGCCACATCGTGGCAGCCACCTGCTGTCTGCCGTGGGTTTAAAAAAAAGCCCGCGGCGCTTTTAGCGCGGCGGGCTAAGTCCAAATGTTCTGTGAACGCTTGGAGGAGACGTTTCCAATATAGTACCGGGTATGTTGCACTGCAATACCGTAGAACTACTGTATCGCTCCTACTGCACCAGAGAAGATTCGATGGCGGCGACCAATTGCTGTGGTTCGATTGGGTGAGAGAGCAGCAGAGGAGATTTCCCACGGCCATTACTCAGTTGTGAAACATCGTCATCATCATCCGGACGGATCACAATGACCGGCGCCGCGGGAACTTTGTGCAGCGCATCGGCGAGGAAGGAAGTGCGTCCATCTTCGTACAACCCCAGATCGCACAGCACCAGATCGAAGGCTTGCTGGGCCACCGCCTGCACCTGGTCCGGTGTCGTCGCGATCGTCACCCCATAACCGGTATGGGCCAGGATGCTGGCTGCCAGGCCGGCATTTTCCGGCGCGGCATCCAATAAAAGAATGTTTGCACGTGGACGCGCACCATTGTGCGTGGCGGAGGGCGCCGGCGCAGTAGCGCCATCGTTCAAGCCGGGCGCGCTGACCGACGAGCGCAAGGCCGCCGGCAGCCAGGCCTCCAAAGAGGGCAGCAGCACGTCCGGTTCCAGCGATTTGGGCAAACAGCCGCTGAACCCTGCGCGGCGCAGGGACGCGCAGCCGTCCGTCACCGGCACCGCGCTGGCCGCGAGAATCGGGATGTCGCGCGTGACGGGATCGGCGCGCAATGCGGCCAGCACGCCATAGCCATCGAGGCGCGGCAAATGCAGATCGCACAGAATCAGGTCCGGACGCTCCTCTCGGGCCATCACCACACCGCGCTCGCCGTCGAAGGCTTGCAACGGCACGTGGCCGAAGGCCGACAGCAAGTACACCAGCAAATCCATATTGGCCTGGTTGTCTTCGATAATCAGGATGCGTGCCGCCATCTTGCCTCCGCCGCGCGGGCGCTCAATGCTGCTGTTTGGATTTGAGGGCCAGGGTGAAGGTGCTGCCCTTGCCGAAATCGCTGCTGAAGAACAGGGAGCCGCCCAGCAGGTTGGCGAGATTCTGGCTTAAGTACAGCCCAAGTCCGGCGCCCTCGGCATGGCGGGTCGAGGTCGCATCGAGCTGGGAGAAAGCCTGGAACAGCTTGGCCTGGTCCTCTTCGCGGATGCCCTGGCCACTGTCGGCCACGCTGAATTCCGTGATCACGGCGCCATCATCATGACGCTGCTTCAGGCTCAGTTTGACCTGGCCTTTTTCCGTGAACTTGATGGCGTTGTTGGCGAGGTTGATCAGGATCTGGGTCAGGGCGCGGCGGTCGGTGTTCAGGTTGATCGGCTCGGACACCATTTCCACTTCCAGACTCAGGCCTTTTTGCGCGGCCAGTGGACGCAGTGTGTCCGCTACCTCGTTCATCAGGGACTGTGCCTGCACCGGCTCCAGCGACAAGGTCACCTTGCCGGCTTCGATCTTGGCCACATCGAGAATATCGTTAATCAGCGAGAGCAGATGGCGCGCGCTGGACCGGATGGTGGTCAGCTGACGGTCCTGTTCATCGGTCAGCGGGCCGGGAAGCTTCATCAGCAGTGCACCGGTAAAGCCGATGATGGCGTTCAACGGCGTGCGCAGTTCGTGCGACATATTGGCGATGAAGGCCGACTTCATGCGGCTCGCTTCCGCCAGCTCCAGGTTCTTCATCGCGATTTCGCGGTTGATGGTTTCCAGCTCGCCGGCGTGATGGGCCAGACGCATATTCAGCTCGATCACCTGGCGCTCGCGCGCCTGCAGCTCGCTGTTCACCTGCACGGCCTGTTCGTAGGTCGAGATCAGCAGGTCAAGGATCTGCTGGCGTTCCGCGTTGATGAAGTGCTTCTGGTCGCCCAGATAGAGGGCGATGCCGACCTCCATGCTGGAGTTCTTGCGCAGCTTCTGATTCACCAGCATCTGTCCGATGCGGTTCAGCAGATAGTCTTCCGCATACGGTTTACGGATAAAGTTATCGGCGCCGCATTCGATGCCGCGGATGATGTCTTTGGGGTCAGTCAGCGAGGTCACCAGAATTACCGGGATATCGCGCATCTTCGGGTCGGACTTGATGGCGCGGCATAACTCGTAGCCGTCCATTTCGGGCATCACAATGTCGGACAGGACCAGGTGAGGCTTGCGTTCGCGGATCTCGGCCAGCGCGTATTTGCCGTTGGCGGCCACGCGGGCGCCATAGCGCATGGACTGGATCAGGCGGCGCAGTCGCTCGGCCTGGGTCGGGCTGTCCTCGACGATGAGGATCTCAATCTCATCTGGGGCTATCTCGTAGGTCGAGTCCACTCACCACCTCCATGCTGGTTGGATGGTGAGACTATACCGGATTCTTGCCTCTTGCGGAGCAGCTACGGCGGATCGATGATCCGCCCTACGAGGCTCAGTCACCCTGGAAGCTGTTGGCGCGGTATGTGAGGACCAGCGTATCTCTGTGGCCATGGGCCGCCAGCGGCTGAATCGGAGTGGATTCATGGATAACAGTTGCGTCATCGAGCAGCAGCAGGGTCCACGGCTCGGTCATGGTGAAGCGCTTGCCGTTAGGGCCATCGGCTTCAAAGATGCGTGTCTCGCCGCCCTTGATGCCCTCGCGGCCGATCAGGATCACTGCGACCCAATCGACGCCATCGCGATGCGCGCCTTCCGGCGTCGGGCGGCCGATGCCGTCCGTGGTATCGATGCGGAACTGGTGGGTTTCAACAAACCATGGATGCGTGCCACGCACCTTGGTGCACTCGCGGCCCAGCGCCGTCACCAGTTTCTGCCAACCCGCCTGCGCCACGGTTGATGCTTCAACCGGCTCGAACATGCGGCGCATGCCGCCGTGCAGGGCGTTGTATTCGACCGGTTGCCAGTGGGCGCGGTGTGCGGTTTGCGTGAGCGTGTCGCCATCCTGTACGAAGCAGGAGTGGCGGCGGCGGCGATAGCGGCCGCCGTCTTTCAGGTAATTGTCCGGCGCCAGCTGGTCCCAGCTTGGCTTGAGTGCATCCAGGTCGGCCAGGGTGCAGCCGGCCAGCGTGGCCACATCGGCAGGCGAGAGCAGGGCATAACCGGCATCGCGCAAGGAGGCGGTCAGCTCCGCCAGCGGGGTGAAGATAGGTGTCATCCACCTATTGTACGACGCACTCAGAATGTGTGTGTGAGGCTCACCCGGAAGGACCGCGACTCCAGCGGGTGGAAGTGGATGTCGTCATGCGCTTCGGCTTCATTGCGCAGGCGCGAGGTGTAGAAGTAGTCGATCGCCGAATCGCGGCGGTTGGCGAGGTTGAAACCTTCCAGTTCGACTTGCGTGGCCTTGCTGAATTTATAGGCGATGCGGCCGTTCAGCGTGGCGCTGCCTTTCGATCGCACGCTATTGTCTTCGATGAGTGGACGCGGGCCGAAATAGCGCAGGCGCAGGGCGCCGGACCACGGGCCTTGCGGCGTGATGGTCAGCGCCAGTTGGGCTACACCTTCCACTGCGCCGGGAATGTAGTCGCCCTCCGCTGCGCGCTCGCGGTAGCGTCCGCGTGCGTAGGCGAGATCGGCGTCGAAGGACAGCCATTTGAGCGGCTTCCAATAGTTGGAGAATTCAATGCCGTAGCGCCGGCTCGGGCGGCCAGCTTCCGTGGTGCCGGCATCGCCGAGGAAGACCAGTTCCGAATCGAAGTCCAGACGGTACAGCGATACCACGGTTTGCAGGCCCTTGATTGCCTCGCTGCGCATGCCCAGTTCAAAGCCGCGCGAGCGCGCCAGCGGCGTGGCGGGATCGGTCCTGGCGACCACGCCGCGCGCATCGTTGCTGTGGAAGCCGCTGCCTGCGTTGGCGTAGAACTCGGTGTTGGCCCACGGTCCGAAGATGAAGTTCAGGCTGGGGCTGAGCATCGTGTCGCTTGCCGCGCCGCTGTTCTCAACTTCGTTTGACTTGACGCGGAAGCGGTAATGGTCGGCGCGCACGCCGCCCATCATACGCACGGTTGGCGTCAGGCGGATCTGCTGTTCGATGTAGAGCGCCACGCTGGACTCGGTGATGTGGTCTTCGCGCGTGACCTCCAGCGTCTGCCGCGCCTTGGTGTGCTGCAGGCCGTTGAAGATATTGTCGTTCTGCGCCTGCAGGCCGATGGTGGTCTGCCAGGCCATGTCTTCCTCATGGCCGTGAATGGTGTGGCTGGCGTTCAGGCCACTGGTCACGCGGCGGTCCGGCTGGGCGAACTGGTCGCCATTGACCGGATCATCGAGGAAGTAGGTGAAGTCCGAAAACAGCGACAGGCGGTTGTTGATCACGTAGGCGTTGGCCTGCGTGTTGCTTTCATCGCTGGTGCGGCGCCAGTTGGCGGACAGGCTGTAACGGCGAGCGCTGCCGCCGTCGGTGGGATCGATGGCGTCGAAGCGGCCCAGTGAACCATCCTGCACGGCGCGCAGCGGGATCTGGTCGGTCGAGTTCCAGTCTCCACGGTAGGCCATGGCCGTGATGCTGTAGCCGTTGTTGGCATATCCCTGGCTATAGCGCAGCACGGCGTTCAGCTTGCGGTAATTGTCGCCATTCGTGAAAGGACCGTCGTTGTGCAGGGCTTCCAGCGCGTACAGCAGGCTGCCATCACCTTGCTCCTGCGATCCTGCAACGAGGCCGCGGGCGTAGCCGTTCTGGCCACCCGTGATGCTGACCTCATTGCGGATCAGCCGGTTGGCATAGACCAGCGAAGTCGCGCCGGCCGATGCGAAGTCGCCTTCAGCGGCGGAGTAGGGGCCTTTCTTGTAATCGAGCCGGGCTGCCAGTTCGGGTATGACGAAATTCAGATCGGTCCAGCCCTGGCCATGCGCGTGGCTGCGCTCATTGACCGGCATCCCGTCCACGGTGGTGCGCAGGTCGGTGCCGTGATCGAGGTTGAAGCCGCGCAGGTAGAACTGATTGGCTTTGCCTTCGCCGCTGTGCTGGCTGACCACCAGGCCTGGCGTGGCCTCCAGCAGCTCGCCGGGACGATACACGGTGCGCGCATCCAGCTGGCTTTGCGAGACGGTGCCGGCGCTGGCCGAGTCGGCGATGCCGATCTGGCTGGCGCGCGAGCCTTCGACCAAGACGCGCTGCAGGAAAGGATCGTCGGCATGTGCTGGCGCGCAGGCCAGCATCAGGCAAGTCCAAACTACCGGGGCAGGCCCGGAGCGGCGGACCCGGGTGCGCGGCTGTCCCTGGCCCGGGTCTGACCCTTTGGGTCTGACCCCGGGGTTAGGGTCAAGGCAGCTGCTGCTCATTGCGCTGCGTGGTAAAGACGAGCGTTTGTCCGTCGAAGTTGACGGTATTGACCTGAGTAGGCAGGAAGTCGCTCATCACCGCGTCGCGCAGCACAGCGCCGTGCGGCAGTGGCGTCTTTTCGATTTCCTGATAGACGATGATGTTATCAGCCTTGGCATCGACGCCTACCCATTGCACGGGCAGGCGCTTGCCGTTGGCGGTGATGCTGAACTGTTTTTCGATATAGCGTCGGAACACGGCCTGATCCTCCTCCAGTCCAAGATCGAAAGGACGCTGATAGAGATTCATCAGCAGCGCTTCCACATCATGTGCCGTGTAAGTATGGACGATTTCCGTGCTGCCCGTATGGGCATTGAAACTGATTTCGGTCAAGCCCATGTGATAATTGTGGGCCTGTGCGGCGGCGCCGAAGGAAATCAGCGCCGCCACGAGGACGGCTTTGAAAAGACGCATTACTTCTGATCGAGTTCGGCCTTGGCTTTGGTGTCCTTGCCGTTCTTCAGGGGAGTATTAAAGTCCTTCATCATATCATCCGGACGCTTGGCCTTGAACAGCTCCACGCGCGACGGGGTCACGCGGCGCGGCCAGGCGTTGTTGCTCTGGTCGATATCCGCGGTTTCCCAGCGCGGGTCCTGCACCATGGACACCATCGGCTCGTCGGTCACGATCAGTTTCGTGATCTTCTTAGGCGAATAGCGCCACACTTCGGCTGGAATGCGCTCGATGTACTTCTTGCCCGATTTCAGTTCGATCTCCAGGATCAGCGGCGTGACCAGGCCGCCGAGGTTGGAGAAGTCGACCAGGTACAGGTGCTTACCCTGGGCCAGCAGGTCTTTCTCCCACTGTTCCATGTCGTCCATCTTCTCGGCGTACTTGTTGCGGTCCTTGTTGGTGACCGTGAAGTCGTCGTGCTCGTTGTAGAAGTCCTTCAGCTCAGGATGCGCGTCAACGCGGCGCGGCAGGGTGCCCTTGTTGCGCTCATCGGTGATGCTGATCGGCTCTTCATCATGGCGCGCCTTCTTCCATGCTTTCTCCGTTTCCGGATTCATGGTGCCGACGCCGTACTCGGTGATGCCGTCGATGCTCACGTCCACCGCGTCGGTGGTGTAGAACCAGCCGCGCCAGAACCAGTCAAGGTCGGTGCCGGAAGCGTCTTCCATGGTGCGGAAGAAGTCAGCCGGAGTCGGGCGCTTGAACTTCCAGCGGCGTGCATATTCGCGGAAGGCGTAGTCGAACAGTTCGCGGCCCAGGATGGTTTCGCGCAGGATGTTCAGCGCGGTCGCAGGCTTGGCGTAAGCGTTGTTACCGAACTGGATGACCGACTCGGAGTTGGTCATGATCGGCACCTGGTTCTTGGAACGCATGTACTCCACGATATTGCGTGGATCGCCGCGGGTGGCAGGGTAGTTCTCTTCCCATGCCTGCTCGGCCAGGTACTGCACGAAGGTGTTCAGGCCCTCGTCCATCCAGGTCCACTGGCGCTCGTCGCTGTTGACGATCATCGGGAAGTAGTTGTGGCCCACTTCGTGGATCACCACGCCGACCAGGCCGTACTTGGCGCGCTTGGAATAGGTGATCTCGCCGGTCTTCTTATCCTTGGTAGGACGAGGACCGTTAAACGAAATCATCGGATACTCCATGCCCCCCACTGGACCGTTCACCGAAATCGCGGTCGGATATGGATAGTCGAAGCTGTACTTGTTGTACTCGTTGATGGTGTGGATGATGGCCTGGGTGGAGAACTTCTCCCACAGCGGATTGCCTTCCTTCGGATAGAAGGACATCGCCATCACATTGGTGCCATCCTTCTTGAAGCCCTGTGCATCCCAGATGAACTTACGCGAAGACGCCCATGCGAAGTCGCGCACATTCTTGGCCTTGAAGTGCCAGGTCTTGGTGGCTTTGCTGACCGACTTCTCGGCCGCTTCAGCTTCCGACTGGGTGACGATGACCACCGGCTTGTCCGAAGTGCGGGCCTTGGCCAGGCGATCGCGCTGGGCCGCGCTCAGCACATCGTTCGGATTCTGCAGCTCGCCGGTAGCGGCCACCACGTGGTCGGCCGGTACGGTAACGCTCACATCGTAGTCGCCGAATTCCAGCGTGAATTCGCCGGAGCCCAGGAACTGCTTATGCTGCCAGCCGGTAACGTCGTAGTAGGCGGCCATGCGCGGGAACCACTGGGCCACTTCGAACAGCGTGTTCTTGTCTTCCTCGAAGTATTCGTAGCCGGAGCGGCCGCCGAGCACCTTCTGCTCATTGATCTTGTAGTTCCAGTCCACGCCGAAGACGAAGCGCTCGCCCGGCTTCAGCGGAGTAGGCAGGTCGATGCGCATCATGGTGCGGTTGATGGTGTACTTCAGGGCGCCGCCGCTGGCGTTCTTCACCGCGGTGATCTTGAAGCCGCCGTCGAAGTCGCGCGTGAGAATATTGCGCATGCCTTCGAACTTCATGCCTTCTTCTTCCGTGCGCGCCTTGGCCCATGCTTCGCGCGAAGGCGCGGTCATCATCATGCGGGCATCGGAATCGGGCTTGAAGATATTCTGGTCAAGCTGGACCCACAGGTAGGTCAGCGTGTCGGGCGAATTGTTGTGGTAAGTGATGGTTTCCGTGCCGGTGATGGCGCGGTTGGCCTCATCGAGCGAGGCGCGGATGGTGTAGTCCGCGCGCTGCTGCCAGTAAGCGTGGCCAGGCGCGCCGGAAGCGGTGCGGTACTGGTTGGCGGTCGGCAGAATTTCGTCGAGCTGGCGGAATTTATCGTCAAACGGATCGGCTGCGGTGGCTGCGGAAGCGGCGAACCACAAAGCCGCCAAACTGAAAAGCGTGCGCTTCATTGAATCCCCTTATTTGTCCCATTGTTATAAGAAAATGCCGGGGTATTCTACGACTAGCTCAGGCGCTGGCCGATCAATTCATTTGTAAAAATCCTGATACATGGCAACTGTCCGCGGACGTCCGCCCGGACAGTGCTTGGGGTCAGGCGCTAAATGCGACATGGGCTCGCTTGGCAAGCGGGCTCATGTTGCATTTGGCGCCTGACCCCAAAAAAGTTATTTCAGGCGGTAGGCGAGTTCGGTGCCGACGGCGCGCAGGGCGCCTTGGACGGCGGGGACTTTGGCCAGCGGATTCAGTAGGCCGTAGTCGTGGATCATGCCGTTGTAGCGCGTTGCCGTAACTTCAACACCAGCCGCCGACAGCTTGCGGGCGTAGGCTTCACCTTCGTCACGCAGCACGTCGAACTCGGCAGTCTGCACCAGCGCCGGTGGCAGGCCTTTCAGCTGTTCCACGGATGCCTGCAGCGGCGAGGCGTAGATTTCCTTGCGCGCCGATGCATCGGTGGTGTACGCATCCCAGAACCATTTCATCGCGTTGCGGGTGAGGAAATAGCCGCTCTGGAATTGCTGGTAGGAGCCGGTTTCGAAGGCGGCGTCGGTCACAGGCCACAGCAGGATCTGGGCGCGCAATTTCGGGCCGTGCTCGTTCTTGGCTTTCAGCGCCACCACCGCTGCCATATTGCCGCCGACGCTGTTGCCGGCCACGGCCAGACGGGCGCCGTCAACATTGATTTCTTTGCCATGCGCAGCCACCCACTTGGTCGCGCCGTAAGCCTGGTTGATTGCTACRCCATAGCCCGCTTCAGGGGACGGGGTGTAGTCGACAAAGACCGCTGCTGCGCCGGAGTCCACCACCAGGTCGCGCACCAGCCGCTCATGGGTGGGGAAATCGCCCAGAATCCAGCCGCCGCCGTGGAAGAACATGAACACCGGCAGAGTGCCCTTGGCGCCAGCCGGACGCACAATGTGCAGCTTCACATCCTTGCCATCTACTTTAATAGTCTTCTCGGAGACATCCGCCTTCGGCAGCTTGGCGCCTTTCTGTGCGCCCACCAGTACCTGGCGCGCGTCCTGCGGCGTCAGGGTTTCCAGGCCAGGCGCGTTTTCGATCGCTTTCAGGAAGCCGGCAGTGGTCGGTTCCACGCCGGTCAGGTCAGCGGCAAAAGCGCCGGTCACGGAAACGGTCAGGGCAGAGGCAACGGCGAAGGTTTTCAGGCTTTTCATTTTGAGCTCCTTGAGATTGTTTGCTATTAAATAGTGCACTACTTATTTGGGACGCCTTAACGGCGCGAAACATGCTGCGTCAGACATTCTTCATCAGGTTGTCACGCAGGCCGCCCAGTTCGTTTTTCAGGCGGACCACAGTGTCCAGGTTGCAGCCACTTGCGTTGAGTACGCACTCGGGCAGAGCGGCAGCCTCATCGCTCATCGCCCGGCCCTGCGGCGTGAGCGAGATGATGACCTGGCGCTCATCGTCCGGGCAACGGTTTCGGCTGATCAGCTCGGCTTGCTCCATCCGCTTCAGGAGCGGAGTGAGGGTGGCCGAATCGAGGAACAGCTTTTCGCCCAGCGCGGACACGGTCTGCTCATCCTGCTCCCACAGCACCATCATGACGAGGTACTGCGAGTAGGTCAGCCCCAGCTTGCGCAGGAGCTTACGGTAGAGCTTGTTCATGGCCAGCGAGGTCGAGTACAGCGCAAAGCACAGCTGCTGGTCGAGCCGCGGTACCTGATGCAGAGGATTGTGTGTCTTGGTGTCCATGGAAAGCAGTATATATAGTGTGCGATCTAATTGCAAGCTATTTCTCCCGGGACCGTTTTCGCTTGCGTCATGTGGCCGATTTGGCTATGGTTAAAGTGCCCGCACGCGCGTAGGGCACAAAGGGGATGAGAATGAATCAGGCGGATCACTTTTACACGCCGGGCAAGCCCGTGCCAGATCAACGCGGAGCAGCGCCCAGTCTCTTTCTCGTCGAGATGGACCCACAATCTGTTGTAGATGGGGTTCGCTATGACGACAACTACCTTGCCGAGGATGTAACAGCCTGCGGCACCATGCGCGAGACCTGCCCCGTATGCGAAGAGGGCCATCTGCAACTTGTGTTGCGTCAAAAAAACGTCCGCGTTGCGCACTTGTTCTGCATTGAGTGCACACGTTGCTTCGGCGCCTTCCTTTCCGACGGCTCGCCAGCACTTGCTGACTGACTATCAGGCTTTTCCTACGGTATCATTCAGCTGAGTGCGGCCGCCGGCCGCAAGGAGACGCTGTCAATGAATGCCAAGACGAAGCCGGTCATCCTGATCGCCGACGCTTCCGCGGAAAACCTGGTTCGCCTGAACGCTCTGCTTCAGGACCACTATGAAACACGGCTGGCCGATGATGGGCCGGCCGCTTTGCGCCTGGCGCAGGTGCTGCCGCGACCCGATCTGGTGCTGGCGGACGTCGATATCGGCGGCGCCCAGCTTTGCCAGCAACTGCGCGCCAATCCGGATACCGCCGCCATCCCGCTGATCATCGTGGTCGGCCGCGATGATGATGCGCATCGCCAGGACATGATGTGCGAAGGCRCCGCCGATGTGGTCACCCGCCCCATCGTGGCGGAAGTGCTGCTGTCGCGCGTGGCCAGCCAGCTGGAACTGAAGCAGGCGCGCGAGCTGCTGTCGCGCCAGGGCCGCCACCTGGAGCAGCTGGTGGCTGAGCGCACCCGCGAGCTGGCGCAACTGGCCGATGCTGCCGTGTGGGCGCTGGCCAGTCTGGCGGAAAAGCGCCATGGAAAAACCGACAGTCATTTGTCGCGTGTGCAGCATTACGTGGAAGCGCTGGCGCGCGGCCTGCAGGCCCACCCGCGTTTCGCCCATGAGTTGAAGGAAGAGCACATTCCGCTGCTGTTCAAGGCGGCGCCGCTGCACGATATCGGCAAGGTCGCCGTGCCGGACGCCATCCTGAACAAGCCGGACAAGCTCACACCCGAAGAATTCGAGGTGATGAAGCAGCACACGGTGCACGGCCGCGATGCCATCGATAGCGTGGCGCAGCGCTTTGGCGCCAGCTCCACTTTCCTGCGCTTCGCGCGCGAGATCACGTATTCGCACCAGGAGCGCTACGACGGTTCGGGTTATCCGGAGGGCCTGGCCGGCGAGGCGATTCCCGTTTCCGCGCGCCTGCTGGCAGTGGCCGACGTGTACGACGCGCTGATTTCCAGGCGTGTCTATAAGCCAGCCTTCACGCACGAGACGGCGATCGAGCTGATTCGGCAGGGCAGCGGCGAGCATTTCGATCCCGATGTGGTGGATGCAATGCTGGCGATCGAGGAGCAGTTCATGGACATTGCAGCGCGCTTTCCCGATCCCAGCTAGCGGAGCCCCTTCATGCGCATCCACGGTTACCTGGCCTTCATAGTCGGTATCTGCATCACGGTGTGGGTGTGCATGTTTGTGACGAACCAGCAGGACCGCGAGTCCGCAGCGGCCTTCCAGCGCGACACCGAGAAAGTCGCGCGCGACACCGAGCAGCGCCTGAAGACTTATTTCGATACGCTGCTCAGCATCAAAGGCATCTACGCCATCGACCAGGAAGTCACGCGCCTGGAATTCAGCCGCTATGTGCGCGAGCTTGATGTAAGGCGGCGCTATCCGGGCTTCCAGGCCATCCAGTTTGTGCGCCGCATCCCTTCCTCGAATCTTGAACGCTACGCCGACAGCGTGCGGCGCGACGACAGTCTGCAGCGCGGCGGCTACCCGGACTTCAAGATTCATCCCGCCTCGGTGCGCGATGAACACTTCATCATCGAATACAACGAACCAATGCGCGGCAATGAGAATGCCTTCGGGCTCGATCTCGCCGCACTGCCGCCGCATCTGCAGGCGCTGCGCCTGGGCATGGACAGCGGCCGCCTGGTGGCGACCGAACGTATCACGCTAGTGCAGGACAACACCGGCCAGCCCGGTTTCGTGGCGCGTGCGCCGGTTTATCGCCGCGGTGTTCCGCTGACCACAGCGGAGGAGCGCCACGAAGCGCTGGTCGGCTTTGTCGCCATTGTGTTCCGCGTGCACGATCTGATGGAAGAAGTGATCGATAGCCCGCTGCTGAAGCATCTCTACGTGCGTATCAACGATACCGGCTATATGAGCGACGCCAATCCGCAGCCGCCGTCGCTGGATAACCTGATGTTCGACAGCGCGGGCAAAGTTGGCGGCAAGGGGCGCCAGCCTACGCTGGATGGCCTGTCGCGCAGCATCGCGCTGGATGTGGGCGAGCGCCGCTGGGTGATGCAATTCAATGGCCACTCCGGCGCGCGCTATGGCCGCGACACCACGCTGATCGCGCTGATCGGTGGTGCAGGCTTTGTAATCAGCGCGCTGATTGGCGCACTGATCATGACCTTGCAGCGCCGCCGCGCACTGGCCGACGCCTTGCGCGTAACGCTGGACGAGCAACGCGCGCTGCAGGATAGCGCCGTCGTCGGCATCGGTTTGTTCGCCAATGGTGTGATCGTGCGCTGCAACCGCGGTCTGGAAGAGTTGATGGGTTATCTTCCCGGCGCGTTGACGGGCGAGCGCTGTACGATTCTTGTGCGGCCCGGCGAACCCGATCCCTTCCACTTCATGACCGAAAATAATCAGGCCCACTTCGAGCTGGAGCTGCGCCGCATGGATGGTTCGCGCTGCTGGTGCATGGTCAATGGGCGCTTGCTGGACAAGGCCGATGCGGGCAAGGGTGCGGTGTGGGTGATCAATGACATCAGTGACCGCAAGCGCACCGAAGCGGATCTGATGGATGCCAAGTACGGCCTGGAACGCAGCTTGAAGGAGCTGGCGCTGCAAAAGAATAACGTGGAAGTGGCGCACAAGGATTTGTCGGCCGTGCTGCAAACCTTGCAGCAGGCGCAGGCCACGCTGATCACGTCCGAGAAGATGGCTTCGCTGGGCGCGCTGGTGGCCGGCATTGCGCATGAATTGAATACGCCGATCGGCAACAGCCTGCTGACATCGACGGCGCTGAACGATATGGTGGTGGACTTCGAACGCCAGCTGGTGGAGGCGGGCGGTGTACGCCGCTCCACGCTGGAATCCCATCTGCGCGATGCAAAGCTGGCCTGCTCCATCATCGCCGGTTCGCTGCGCCGTGCGGCGGACCTGATCAACTCTTTCAAGCAGGTGGCGGTGGATCAGACTTCCGACCAGCGCCGCAGCTTCAATCTGTGCGCCGTGCTGCACGATACCCTGGCCACTTACGCGGCCCAGCTGCGGCGGGCGAATTGCGAAGTGAAGGTGGAGATGCCGGAGAGTGTGACTTGCCTGTCCTATCCCGGCAGCGTGGGGCAGGTGCTCAGTAATCTGATCAACAACGCCATGCTGCACGCCTTTGAAGGCCGCGAGCGCGGGACGATTACGATTTCCATCCGTGAGCTGCCTGACAACACCGTTCAATTGCGCTTCCGCGACGACGGCGTAGGCATGAACACCAAGGTGCTGCGCCAGATTTACGATCCGTTCTTCACCACCAAGATGGGGCAGGGCGGTTCGGGACTGGGCATGAATATCGTCTACAACCTGGTGACGGGCGTACTGCACGGCCGGATCGACATCGAATCGAAGCCGGGCGAAGGCACGCTGGTCATCCTCACGCTCCCGCGGACGGTGCCGGAACGTGAGGACGAAGAGAGCACTGCGACGGCCTAGCTTAGTAGCGCTCGCGCAGCAGTTTCAGCATGGCGACGTTGAGCTCCCATGCATTCGTTACCGGCTCCTGCGTATACGGCAGGTTGAAGGTATAAGGCGCCGGGCCGAATTCCGGCGTCATCGTCATGATCTCCGCGCCGTCTGCGCGGCGCAGCTCAATGATCCGATCCCACCAGGACAGGTGCGCCGCCAGTTCGCCCGCAAATTCAGGCGCCCTGAAGTCCGCCACCTGCGGGCCTTGCGCATGCCCCACACGCGCATGGATGTGACGCACGCGCGGCAGCGTGCGCGCCAGCGTTTCCGGCTGATCCTGCAGCAGCGACTCGCAGGCCACGCACCAATGCGACAGATCGGCATTCAGCATCAGCCTTGGCAAGCRCTCCAGATAAGGCAGCAGGAGCATCGGGTGCCCGCTGAAGCGGCTGCGGTGGATCTCATGAACGATGGGCACGCCATGCTCCTGCGAGATGGCGTCGGCCAGAGCGATCAGTTCCTCGTTCTGTTGAGGCGAATAGAAGTCCTTGCCGGTATGCGAGTTCACCAGGCGTGGCTTGACGGCGCAGGCATTGTGCAGCAGCTCCGCCAGGGCGCGTTTGTGCGCCTCGAACTCGGTGTGGAAGACTGTCTCCCATTGGGCGACAATCAAATCCAGCCCTGCGGCGCGGATGCGCGATACCCAATCGTCGCGCTGCGCCACATCCAGCGGCAGCGACATTTCGATGCCGTCAAAGCCCGCTTCCAGTACGCGGCCAATGAACACATCGGCCGCCAGTTCATTGCTGCCCCAGTGCGGGGCGAAGATACGGACCTTCAAACGAAACCTCGCACCGGCAGGGTTGCATCGCGCTGAATCCAGTTCTGCGGCGAATATTCAGTACGGCCATCGGTCACGTGCAGGGTGTAAGCGTGACGCGATACCGACGAGCGGTTAGGCGCCGAGTAGTGCGGCAGCAGACCATGGAAGCACACCAGCGAACCGGCCTTGCATTCGAGCGGGACGGCGGTGGCGTCGGTCGGCCAGGGCATGCTGTCCAGCTTTTCCATGCGTACTTCATCGCCATTGCGCACGAAGCGTTCGCGCAGCGGCGTGCGATGGCCACCGGGTTCCGCCCACATGCAGCCGTTTTCCAGCGTCGCGTCTTCCAGCGCAAACCAGAACGTGGTCACGCTGATTGGGGTGGTTTCGAAATACGTCGCGTCCTGGTGCCAGCGCACTTCGCCGCCAATGCCGGGCTGCTTGAAGATGTACATGGATTGCCAGACTTGCGGCTGGTCCAGGCCCAGGTCGCGCGCCACTTGCTCCAGGCGCGGATCGGACGTGAAAGCGCGGAAGCCGGGATCAAGGTCGTGCATGGCATGGCCGATCTTGTTGATGGACAGTTCCTTGGCCTGTTTCAGCTGGCCGTCGGCGCCGAAAGCCTCTTCCTCGAAGAAGCAGCGGATGGTGTTATCCGAAGCGAGGAAGTAGTCATCGGCCTTCTGGTCCTTGGTCGTGAACACGCCTTGCGCCACGGCCGGGTCGAAGTCATTGACGATCTGCGCCGCGCGGGCGCGCAGGGCGCGGATTTCCTCGGCCGTCTTGAAATTCGGGATGATGATAAAGCCGTCCTTCTGGAACTGGGCTTTCTGCTCTGCGCTCAACATGATGCGGCTCCTTGTATTCGATGGAGTCATTGTAGGGATTTGATTCGCGCCGATCTACAGGCAAACCGTTGACACATTGTCTCCAAAATGGAGACAATTAAGCCATGGACCAGCTCAAAGCAATGGAAATCTTCGTGGAAGTGGCGCGCCAGCGCAGCTTCAGCGGCGCCGCACGCCGCCTCGGCATCACGCGCGCCATGGTCAGCAAGAACGTGCTGGCGCTGGAGGAAAAGCTGAACGCGCGTCTGCTGCATCGCTCCACGCGCGACGTCAGCCTGACCGACGTGGGACAGGCTTATCTCGAACCGTGCGCGCTGGCCGTAGCGCAGGCGCAGGAAGCGGCGAGAGTGGTTACTCACGCCGGGATTGAACTGGCGGGGCCATTGCGCATCCAGGCCCCGTCCAGCTTCGGCAGCGAGTGGCTGGCCGACGCCGTGGCGCGATTCAGTCTGCCGCATCCGCAGCTCACGCCATCCCTGCACGTGGATGATGCGCTGCTCGATCCGATTGAACATGGCTTCGACCTGACCATCCGCGTTGGCGGCATTCCAGATTCACGCGCGTTGGCCATCCGTCCGCTCGCGCCATGCAAAGGTGTGCTGTGTGCCGCACCGTCGTATCTTGCACGCGCCGGACGCCCCGACACGCCGGAAGACCTGCACCGCCACCAGTGCCTGCACTTCAGCCACCTGACGGGCGGCATCGTCTGGCATTTCAAACGCGGCAAAGAAGAAACCACAGTGCGCATCACGCCGGCCTTCACTGCAAACAATGGCCTGGTGCTGCAGCACGCCGCCCTGCGCGGCCTCGGCATCGTCTACACCACCACTTTCCTCGCCTGGCGCGATATCCTCGAAGGCCGYCTCGTGCCCGTGCTCAGTGAGTGGTCACTGCCGCTGAATCACCTGAGCGCCCTCTATCCCGCCAGCCGCCAGCCATCCCCCAAGGTCCGCGCCTTGATCGATTTTCTGCTGGCCGAATACCAGCCCGTCCCGCCATGGGACAAAGCCTTAGCCGACGCGGGCTTTTGATGTGGCGCCAAAGACGCCCAGCGCGATCAGGCTGACAAGTGGAATGGCCATCAGCGCGACGAACTGCGTGCGCCTGGCGCCTGTGTAGCCCAGGCCACGGCACAGGCGGAGCATGCTGGCGACCATGACCGCGACGATCGGCAGCCAGGCGATAACGCTGGCGCCTGGGTCGAGGTGTTTTTGGACGACCAGGTAGATGCCGTGCAGGATCAGCGCGTCGATGGCGAGTTTTTGGCCGGCGGCCAGGTCGGCGTTGGCTTGTTGGGCCGTGCGGGCGCGATGCTGTTCAGCGCGGACAACCAGACCGGCGAGTGCGGCATCAGTGGCGGCGGCGACGTCGCGGGTGGCGCGGCCCTCGGCAGCATTAGCTGCGGCGCCGGCGGGCAGCGTTGATACGGTGCAGTTGCAGCCTGCGCCGTGCAGGGCGGCTTCGTATTTGCGGGCGTCGGCTTCGTTCAGGCCTTGCTTGAGGATGCGGCGCTTACCGTCCAAGATGGCGAGCATCTTTTCGGGCGGCTGCGTGAACAGCCGCGCCAGGCGGTGGGCCACGTCTTCAGCAACATGGCCATCTTGCAGGCCGGTCAGGGCAACTTGGAAGGATGCTGCGCTCATCGAACAAAACCGTGTGGTTAGTAAATACTAAATATTTTTAACCAAGTTTTGTTGTCTGTAAAGCAAAATCAAGCCTTGCAGCGTTTGCTGGGCAGGCGGCGTTTCAGCGTCATGGTGTGCGCGACGCTCATGCGCTCCAGCATATAGCCGTTCTCGGTGCGGCCGATGGCGTAATGCGTCGTCGCGTTGCCCTCGGTGACCAGCAGCTCGCCTTCTCCCAGTTCCCATTTACCGGCCTTGCCGTCGCTGCTGCGCATTGCGCCGCCTTCGTCAAGCGTCAGCGCGAAGTCGCCGAGGCGGCTGCTGATGTCCCATTCGCCCACCAGTTCGCAGGGGAAGGACATCTCCAGCGCGGCCAGCTGTTCTTCTTTTTCGCGATAGTGGCTGCTGACTGCGAAACAGGCGCCGATCACCACCAGCACGGCCACCACGGCCATCGCTACGCGTGGACGCGTGCCTTCCGGCATTCCGGCTTCGCGCGCCAGTACGGCCAGTTCGTCGGTGTCTGGTCCGAGCAGACCGACGCGGATGCCGTCATTTTTCAGCGCATTGCCCGATTTCCGGCTCATGACCAGCAGCACAACCAGGCCAATAAGGGGCACGAACTGCGACAGGAACAGCAGCACGCGCTTTATGCCGTTGATGCCCAGGCCGCGGCACATGCTGAGGAGGCCGGACAGCATCACCGCCGCCACCGCCAGCGCCGCAATAAAGCTGGGCAGCAGCGCCATATGTTTGTTCAGTCCAGCGAGGACACCGTTCAGCACAATCGATGCGATCACCAGCTTTTGTCCCGCGCCCATCCGGTACAGGGCGAGCTTGGCCTGGCGCTCGCGGAACTCTTCCGCCGACACGGCTGGTGCGGCGGCTCCGCGTGAGGCGCTGACCCGTGCGCCAACCGCAGCGGTGCCCGCCGAGAAGTTGCGGCCCATGCTGCCACCAGATGTGGCTGGCGGTGCCGCGGATTGCGCTGACGTTGCGGGAGCCGGCGCGCTTGCGGGGGCCGGTGCCGGCGATGCAGCCGGTGGCGCTACCGGCGCTGGAGTTTGCGCAGGCATTGATGAAGGCGAGGTCGCGGCCTGTGCCACGGCATCCGGCGCATACAGGCAGGTGCAGCCAGCCGCTTCCAGCGCGGCGATGTACTGGCGGGCAGCGGCTTCGCTCAAGCCTTTCTTCAACACGCGGCGCTTGCCATCGAGGATGGCCTGCATTTTTTCGGGCGGCTGTTTGAAAATGCCGGCGAGGCGGTGGGCGACGTCTTCGGCGGAATGGCCGTCACTTAATCCGGTCAGGGCGACGTGGAAGGAGCTGGGAGCGGACGTCATGGGAATGCAAACGAAGTTAGTAAATAAGCAAATTTTACCTAAGGTCAGTCCGCATTGCCAAGTAATCTCCAGAGTTGCTGGTGTTCCGCACGTTCCAGCATGTGGCGGATGCGTGGCGCCAATGCCGGATGGGTGGCCTCGATCGTCAGCAGCAGGTGGTCGATGCGATGGGTATTGAGGGTGGCGATGGCGTCGCGCAGTTCGGCGCGCAACCGGGCATTCATGGAGGACAGCTCGGCGCCGGTCGGCGTGGGCAAGGGCGTTTCGGGCGYGGCGGCGTCGGGGACCTCGATCGAAGTCGTGACTTCGCGCAGGAAGTGCAAGCCTAGCTGGCGCTCGATGGCGGCGAACAACTGGTCCTGCTCGATCGGCTTGCGGATGAATTCATCTGCGCCGCTGGCCAGTGCTTCGCGGCGTTCCGCTTCGAATGCACTGGCGCTTTGGATGACGATGCGCGGCTGGCGAATGCCTTGCTGCGCGCGAATGAAGCGCGTCAACGACAGGCCATCGCGCTTCGGCATGCGCCAGTCGGCCAGCACCAGATCGGGCTGCATGGCCAGCACGCGCGCGGCGCCATCTTCTCCATCGGCGGTTTCCATCGTCACAAAGCCCAGTGGCTCAAGCAGCCCTCGCAGCAGGGTGCGCGATTCGGTGCTGTCGTCGACGATGAGTACCACCTTGCCGCGCTCGTGGGCGGGCAGGCCCGCAACGCGCTCGGTGCGGCGCGCGGGCAGGGCGCTTTCATCGGCCAGCGTCGCGGCAATCGAGAAGGAGAAGGTACTGCCCGCGCCGGGCGACGATTCCAACGTTACTGCGCCGCCCATCAGGTGCACGTAATCGCGCACGATGGCCAGGCCAAGGCCAGTCCCGCTGTGCGCCTGCGCGCCAGCACCCTGCACGAAGGGATGGAAGATGCGTTCCTGGTCGTCGCCGCTGATGCCGGGACCCGTATCGCGTACAGCGAAATGCAGCAGCACGTGATGCGCGCCCGCCGCCTCGCTGCGGACGGACAAGGTCACACTGCCCTGCGTGGTGAACTTCACGGCGTTGGATAAAAGATTGAGCAGCACCTGCCGCAGCTTGGGGCCATCGGCCAGAACGGCATGCGGCGCATGCTCGCACTCGAGCAGCAGGGCGACGCCGGTCTGGCGGGCGCGCAGGCGTACCATGTCCAGCACCGTGGCGAACAGCTCCGACAGATCGACCGGCACGAGGTTCAGCTCCGCGCGTCCCGCCTCGATCTTGGACAGGTCGAGAATATCGTTGATCAGCGTAAGCAGATGATGTCCTGCACGGTTGATCATGCCCAGCTTGCCGCGCTGGTCTTCGCTGGTTTCGCGCTGGCCCGCCAGCAGGTCGGAAAAGCCGATTACCGCATTCAGCGGCGTGCGCAACTCGTGGCTCATATTCGACAGGAAAGCGCTCTTGGCCTGGTTCGCCGCTTCGGCATTGCGCAACGCGACCTTCAGTTCACGCGTACGTTCTTCCACCTGCTTCTCCAGGCCTTCGGACAGTTCGCGATAGCGCGCCTGGCTCTGCTCCAGCGACTTCTCGCGTGCCGCCAAAGCCCGCGCCATGGTCTGCAAATCATTGAAGGACTTCTGCAGCTGCGTGGCCATGTGGTTGAAGGCACGCGACAGTGCGCTCAGTTCATGCACACGGCCGACCGGTACTCGCTGGCCCATATCGCCGCCCGCGATGGCATGCGCGGCGCGCGCCATGCCGCGCACCGGACCTGTCACCAGCGCGGACAGCCAGATGGCCGCCAGAAGTGCCGCCAGCAGCGCCCACGCCAGCACCATGGCGGACTGGCTGTTACCGGTGCGGACGCCTTCGAGATAATAGGACTCCGGCATCACCGTGATGAGCACCCAGTCCGCACTGCCGTCGGGGCTGCGGTAAGGCGTGGCCTGGCTCATCCAGGTTTCGCGCGCCAGCGGTTTGCTGGTGACGACATCGAACTCGTACTGCATCGGTCTGGCCAGCGAGGCAAGCGGTCCGTTGGCATGGCGCAGTTCATTGATCGCGGTCTGTGCCACCTGCGTCGGCCCGGCCGATGACGCGAGAAGATTGCCATCGAGGCTGATGATGAAGGCCTGCCCATGCTTTACCACGGCCTGCGCCTTCAGCAGCGTGCTCACGCCTTCCAGTTGCAAGGCATGGCCGGACTGCCGTTCCGCCACAAGGTAATCATCCAGCTGCTGCCGGATATTGAAGGAGATCTCTTCATGCAGCCGGCTGGCCAGCTTGCCCGAACCCGATTCCGCGCTGCCCAGCGTCAGCCAGGCCGTGATGCCGATCGTCGCCAGCATCATCACGATTACCGGTGTGGCCAGCAGCATGCGCAGCGGCATGCCGGGCGTTTCGTCCCAGCGCAGCAGCTCGCGTTCATCGTGGGCATTGACCCATTTCCACTGGCTGCTGCCCAGTGGCCGCTCGCGCACATGGCCCGGAATCCCGGCCCAGAACATGTGATAGCGCCGTGCCAGCGGCAGCGCGAGCAGCATGGCCAGTGGCGCCAGAATCCAGGTGATGGCGGTGGTGAAGAACAGGGCGGAAGATACGCTGCGATAGGCCAGCGCCGGCGTGAACTGGGGCGAGGTGATGTAGCCCCACAGCTGCGGCTCGATCGCCATGAAGATGAACACGAACAGCGCGTAGCGTGCCCATACGCTGCTGCGGCGGAAGTCCGGATTGCGGCCGATCAGCTGGTGCGCCAGCCAGAAGCAGGCCGGGTTGATGAAGTAGCCGGGCAGCCAGTCCAGCAGGAAGGCCGGCGGCACGCCTTCGATCAGGTCGGACAGCCCGTAGGCAAAGGGCACAATCAGCAGGGCCGGATAGCCGAACAGCACCACGCACAGGAATACGGACAGGTCCTTCAGCGACTCGAAGGTCTGGGCGCCCGGCACCAGCACGATAAAGGAACCGATATAGCCCGTAACGAAAATGGATACGAAGGTGATGACGGCGCTGCTCATGGCCTTGCCGTTCCAGCTCTGGCGCATGCGGCCCAGGCCCCAGCGGCCGTCGGTGCCGAATACAAAGCCGCCGTAGGCACATAGCATCAAGGCGAATCCGAGCAGGTAGCCGAAGCGGCCCCAGACTTCCAGCAGGCCTAACGGAATGGCCGCAAAAACGGATTCAAGCCAGGTGATGGCAGCGTGCATAGTCTCCCTTCGAAAAGGGAGGCGCCGATATTACGCAGGCAGCCAGGCGCCGTCCCGGTAGATCTGATCGTCGTCCAGCCACACCGCTTCGGTGACTGCGAATACGTCCACATGATACCGCGCATCCTTGCGCTTGAACTGAGGCTTCTGATACTGCCCATGCTTGGCGCCCAGCGACAGGTGGATGCCGCACATGCGTTCGTAGGTGCCGATATCGTCCACCATGCGCTCGCGCGATAAGGCGCGGTTCATGCCGAAGCCCAGTTCGCGCACCCACACCTCGCCTTCGTGGGCGCGGATGATGGCCAGCATATTGTCGAATTCCGGCGTGCTGTTCTCGGCGCCGACCACGCGGCCTTTCTCGACGATCATGGTGATTGGCGTTTCAGGGCGGTTGACGTGGAAGGAAGTGTCGCCAAAAACAAACACTTTCACGCGGCCATTCACTGCTTCCAGGTCCTGCGCCTCGGTGAACACTTCGCCGATGGGGAACAGGCCGCCCGCGTTTTTCATGGCGCTGTAATCGCCGATATTCAGTTTGGCTTCTTCGAACGGGGATGCAAACACCAGGCGCTCGCCGCCGCTGTCCACCATGCCCGATTGCGCGCGGTCGATGCGCGCTTTCAGTGCATGGCCGGTGCCGCGGTAGTAGGCCGGATCGTAGGCCAGGGCGTCGATATAGATCAGGCCCTGATGTTCGGGCATGCGCGACAGGTGCAGGTGCTCAATCACCTTCAGGCCCTGCTTGAACAGCTCCATGCGGATGCGGTATTCGTTGAGGCGGAAGCTGGTGGTCTGGATCAGCACCACCAGGTCCCCGGCCTGCAGCGACGCGAAGGCATCCAGCACCTGCTGGGACTCCACGCTGTCGAAGTCGATGAAGCGGCCCTCCGGCAAGGCGCGGCGGTAGGCCTCCGTCAGCACCGCGTTGAGCGGGCTGCGGCGGTCATACACGACCAGGGCTTGTTGCGGGGCGGCGTGTTCAATGGCGTAGGTGAGCAGGTCGCGCACATTGCGCGCTGCCGTGTCGAAGGCGGCAGATGGAAAAGACATCATTTTGTCGTATAACGGAAGTACCGGCATTATACGCGGCCTCCAAGCTTGTCCCAGGGCAGGCTCCGGGGTAGAATCGGGAAAAATAGCCGGAAAGAAACATTGTTGCATGTCCGGCCCACCATAGTGCGGGGGAGCGATGGCTGTACAGTTTGGACAGGATTTGCCGCTGCAGCGGCCCGACAAGGAGGACAGCCGCGCCGCCTTGTTCGTGCCCACTGCCGCGATCAAGGAGGAAGTGCTGGCGGCCGTGCGCCTGGGCGCCGCCGTTGTCGGCTTCGGCAACCATGACCGCACCTTGACCATCTATTACGAGAGCAATCGCTTCAACGAACCGACCCTGCAGAAATGGGAGCACAAGGCGCGCAAGGCGTATGAGCGCCTGTTCGATAATCTGCCGACAACGTCCAAGATGGTCTGCAAGGCCGACTGGTTCGAGCAGGTCGGCTATATCAGCACCAAGGGCATCAGCATCCGCCGCCGCGATAGCCTGGATCGCTGGCTGACCCAATCCGACGCGATGGATTCCGCTCCCGAATCCGACACCGTGGCTTTCGCGCCGCCTCCACCACCCAAGAAGATCGTCGCCGACGATTGAGTCTTTACGCCGCGCCCGCGTCGCGCCAGTGCACGCGGTTTCTGCCGGCCTGCTTGGCCTGGTAGAGGTGAGTGTCGGCAGCTTCCAGTAAGTCATAGTCGGTTGCTTTGCCGCCCGGGAGATGGGTGGCGCCGCCGATGCTCACCGTCAGCATGGGCGCGGCGGCCGATGCGGCATGCGGGATATTCTGCTGCGCGATGGTGGCGCACAGCGTCTCCATCACGTGGCGCGCATGCACGGCGTCCGTACAGGGCAGCAGCAGCGCCAGTTCCTCGCCGCCGTAGCGCGCCGCCAGGTCGGCGGGACGGCGCATCAGGCCCGCCGCAGTGCGCGCCACGGCCCGCAGCACGCGGTCGCCGGCAGGATGGCCATACAGGTCGTTGTACTGCTTGAAGCAATCGATATCGAGCAGGGCCAGCGACAGCGGCTCTCCACTGCGTTGGGATCGCTGCCATTCCTGGGCAAACACGTCGTCGAAGCGGCGCCGGTTGGCGAGACTGGTCAGCGCGTCCACATTTGCCAGATGTTCCAGCATGCGGCGCTGGCGTACCAGCTGCAGGTGCAGCGCCACGCGCGCCATCACCACCACGGCGTTGAACGGTTTCGCGATGTAGTCGGAGGCGCCCATTTTCAGGCCGTTCGCTTCATCCTCAGGACGGTCAAGGCCGGAGATGAAGATCACCGAGATGTGTTCAGTGGCGGGATCGTCGCGCAGTTCGCGCAGGACTTCGTAGCCGTCCATGTCGGGCATGACGACGTCGAGCAGGATCAGGTCGGGCAGGTGGCGGCGCGCGCGCTCCAGCGTTTGCGCGCCGTTCTTGGCCAGCAGGACCGTGTACTCGGGCTTCAGGAGCTCGCCCAGCACCTGGCGGTTGATGGCATCGTCGTCCGCCACCAGGACTTTCTGCATCTCCGCGAGGTTCATACCTTCTCTCTCAGTTCGATGTCCAGCGCTTGGGCCAGTTCGGCCAGCGGGGATAAGGCCGCATCATACTCGATGTCTTCCACCGCTTGCCTCACCGCTGCCAGCGCAGCGTGCGCGGCCGGCGGTGCACCTGCCGGGAGTTTGTTTTGCAGGGTGGTCAGCGTGTCCTCGGCACGCGCGTCGTCGTTACGCAAACAGGTATCGAGGTGGCGCAGCAGCGGCGCGATGTCCGCCGCGCCAACCAGGCCAGCGCGCGCGGTCGCCGCCGCCGAGTGGCCTGGGACGGGCGCGTACGGACTCGCCTGCGCCGCGCGGTCGCGGGCGGTTGCGTCAGCGCCTTCGGTTGCAGCGCCGGTGACTGGAATCGCGCCAGCTGCGGTGCCTGCGCTGGTGGCGAGGCCGGCGCCTGGGCCGGCGCTGGCACCGGCGGAGCGCGTCGCGCCGTCATCCGGGCGCGCGCCGCTGAACGTGCCGGCGACGGCCTGCGGAACGAGTTGCGCGAGGCCGGTGAGCACGGTCTGCAGCGTGGCGGCCATGGCCGGCGCCAGCTCGGTCGCAGCATCGTTACGCCCATCGCGCAGCGCTTGCTCCAGAGTGTTTGCCTGCTCGGATAGTTCCGTTGCGCCGACATAGGCGGCGCTGGCCTTCAGGTTGTGAGCTAGAGTCTGTATCGGTTCGTAATCGCCACTGGCCAAGGCGGATTGCACGGTCTGCGGACCGGACGAATAGCCGCGCAGGAAGCTGCCTGCACGCTTCACCACCAGGTGATATTGATGGTCGGCCGTCGCCAGCGCGCGTTGCCAGTCGACGCCTGCGATGGCAGGCAGCGGCGTGACGTGCGCGTCCACCGCAGGCGGCGCCGCGCCGGCACCGGCCGGCCAGACGAACGTGACCGGCGAGCCAGGCTGGCTTGCACCTGAATTGGCACCGGYAGGCACAGCGCCGACATCGGCAGCGACCGCGGCGCCCGCAGGCATGGGTGCGGCGGCGGACACGCCTGAGCGCGCGGCCGGTGTGGCGGCCGGCGGCGGAGGCGCGGAGGCCGGGGTGGCAG
>NZ_JBFRDW010000007.1:0-26825 GCF_052113985.1 Pseudoduganella sp. RAF53_2
GAGTACCAGCAACTTCGCAGCCCTGTCGACCCGTGGCATTGCGGCACTCAGCAGCGATCAGTTGTCCAGCCTCGACGCGGCCCACATCGCCGCCCTGAGCACCAGTCAGGTCCGCGCGCTGAGCAGCGTCCAGTTCTCCGTGCTCGACAGCGCGCAGACTGGCGCGATTGAAACGGAAGATATCGCTGCACTGTCCACCCAGCAGGTCGCCGGCCTCGGCACTGATCAGCTGAGCTGGCTGGGCAGCAATCAGCTGAACGCCTTCAGCACCGCCGAACTGGCTGCGCTGACGACCAGCCAGCTGGTCAACGGACTCACCACCAGCCAGATTGCAAGTCTGTCGCTGAGCTTGGTAGGCGCGCTGACCACCGCACAGCTGAGCTCGATGGGCACAGACCAGGTGGCTGCGTTCACCACCGATCAGATCGGTGCGCTGAGCACGGCCGGCGCCGCAGCCCTGAGCACCGATCAGCTGAGCGCAGGCATCTCCAGCGACCAGTTCGCAGCCCTGTCCTCGCAGGACGTGGCGGCGCTGAAGACAGCCCAGATCAGCGTGCTGCGCAGCGACCAGATCGCCGCGCTGACTGTGGACCAGGCTGCCGCACTGAAGTCGAGCCAGACCAGCATCCTGAACAGCGATCAGTTGGGCGCACTGGGCACTTCTCAACTGAATGTCCTGTCGACCTCGGCCATTGCCGGCCTGGCTGCGCAAGTCATCAGCGACGCCTTCAGCACCGAACAGATCGTGGCGCTGGCAACAGCACAGGCTGCAGCACTGACCACCCAGCAAGTTTCCCTGCTGACGACCGACCAGCTGCGCGCGCTGGAAGATGAAGATCTGCAAGCCCTCAGCACCCGTCAGCTCGGCGCGCTGAGCGCCAGCCAGTTCACCAGCCTGCGTACTGCGCAGACGGCAGCGCTGAGCACCGACCAGGTGCGCGGCCTGACGACCTCGCAGATCGCAGCAATCGACACCAGCCAGTTTGCGGCGCTGACCAACGATCAGGTCGGAGTGCTCAGCAGTCCCCAGCTGCAAGCCATCAGTATCGGCACTCTGTCGACCCTCGGTACGGCCCAGTTGGCCGAACTGGGTAGCCAGCAGATCGCCGGCCTGAGTACCCAGCAGGTTGCAGCGCTGAGCCTGACGCAAGTGCCAGCCCTGGGCACCAATCAACTGGCAGGCCTGACCAGCGCCCAGATCGCGGCCCTGACGGCCGACCAGATCCCGGTGCTGAGTACCGATCAGCTGTCCGTCTTCAGCACCGCCCAGATCAGCTACCTGACCGCGGTCCAGATTCCTGTGCTGTCCAACGGCCAGGTACAGAACCTGACCACTGCGCAGATCGCCGCACTCAAGCTGAGTCAGCTGACCCAGCTGACGGTGGACCAGGTTGCTGTGCTGGGTACCGACCAGCTCGCCGCTCTGACCACGCAGCAGGTGCAGAACCTGACCAACACCCAGATCGGCGCGCTGACCTCGTCGCAACTGGGCGGTTTGAGCACGCTGCAAATGTCCGTGCTGAAGAACAGCCAGATCGCTGTGCTGACCGTGGACCAGTTGCCGGGCTTCGGCACCGATCAGCTGGATGCACTGAACACCAGCCAGTTCGGCGCCCTGACGTCCGACCAGATCGGCTACCTGACCGCTAGCCAAGTGGCGGGTCTGACCACGCTGYAGATCGCAAACCTGAAGTCCTCGCAGCTGCAAGGCATGAGCGTGAGCCAGGTGCAGGCGCTGACCACCACCCAGCTGCCGGCCATGGCAACGGCGCAATTCAGCAATATGTCCACGGCTCAGCTGGCCGGCCTGTCGGTAGCCCAGCTCGATTCGCTGACCACCGCACAGATTGCCGCGCTGAAAGATACCCAGGCGGTCGGCCTCACCACCGCCCAGGTGGCTGGCCTGACCAGCGAGCAAACGGCGGCGCTGTCCACCGCGGCCCTCGCTGCCTTGACCACCACCCAGATCGTGGCGCTGGAGACCGCCGACCTGGCTGCGCTCAGCGTGGCCCAGGCAGACGCCTTTACGGCCGCGCAGGTTGCAGCAATGAACACGGCCCAGACCATGGCGCTGAACCCGAGCTCTGTCCACTACGCCACTCCGTTGGTGTTGGATCTGGACGGCAACGGCATCAAGACTTTGTCCGTGACCGCAGGCGTGCAGTTCGATATCTGGGGCAGCGGCCACGCCGTGAGCACCGGTTGGGTAGGTAGCGGTGATGGTCTACTGGCTCTGGACCGCAACAATGACGGCATCATCAACGATGCAAGCGAGTTGTTCGGCAGCGCCACCCGCCTCGACGATGGCAGCCAGGCTGACAATGGCTACCTGGCTCTATCTGCACTGGATGAGAACGACGATGGCCAACTCAGCAATGCCGATGCGTCCTTCAGCAAGCTGCAAGTGTGGGTCGACGGCAATGCCGATGGCATCAGCGAAGCGGATGAGCTGTTCTCGATGGCCGATCTCCACATTACCAGCATCAGCACCACGGCCACCAAGGGCGGCGCCCAGGACCAGGGCAATATTCTGGGCCTGAGCTCCTCCTTCACAACCGACGATGGCAGCACCCACGCCACCGCCGACGTGTGGTTCGTGGCGGATCGTCCAACCCAGAGCAACATCAGCGCCAGCGTCAGCTCGCTGAAGCAGGCACTGACCGGCTTCACGGAGCAGACTTCGGTGCCGGCGGCGGCGGGCCAGTTGAACGATCCGACCCGGACTTCGGTGCAGCAGATGGCCGCAGCACTGGGCGAGTTTGACGCCGATGGCCGCCCAGTGGTTGCCGCAGCGACCAAGACGCCGTTCAAGCTCGATGCGCTGGACGACAAGAAACAATCCGGCTGGTTCGGCGCGCCGCACAAGTAAGAAACCGGCGGGTCAATGACCCGCCCTACGACACTTCGCCGCAACGCGCGATGATGGTCGTAGGGCGGATCATCGATCCGCCGTTGCCCGCGCCGCCTTACGGCTTTAGAATGACCACACGACAAAATCCGAAGGACTACAGATGAAAGCAGTGATTCTTGCCGGTGGCCTGGGTACCCGGCTGAGTGAAGAAACCACCGTCCGCCCCAAGCCGATGGTTGAAATCGGCGGCAAGCCGATTCTGTGGCACATCATGAAGTCCTACTCTGCGCATGGCATCAACGAATTCGTGATCTGCTGCGGCTACAAGGGCTACATCATCAAGGAATTCTTCGCCAACTACTTCCTGCACACTTCCGATGTCACCTTCGACATGCAGAAGAATGAAATGGAAGTGCACCAGCGTTTCGCCGAGCCATGGCGCGTGACCCTGGTCGACACCGGTGACAACAGCATGACCGGCGGCCGCCTGCGCCGCGTGCGCCAGTATGTGCAGAATGACGAAGCGTTCTGCTTCACCTACGGCGACGGCGTAGCCGACGTTGATATCTCCGCCTCCATCCAGTTCCACAAGGACCACGGCGCACTAGGCACCATGACCGCCGTGCAGCCGCCAGGCCGCTTCGGCGCCATCGACATGGACGGCCAGCGCATCACCGCGTTCAAGGAAAAGCCGCAAGGCGACGGCAACTGGATCAACGGCGGCTACTTCGTGCTGTCGCCGAAAGTCATCGACTACATCGACGATGACAGCAGCATCTGGGAAAAGGAACCGATRGAGCAGCTGGCACGCGAAGGCCAGATGAATGCCTACCTGCACCGCGGCTTCTGGCAGCCGATGGACACCTTGCGCGACAAGGTTCTGCTGGAAGAGCTGTGGCAGGAAGGTAAGGCGCCGTGGAAAGTGTGGAAATGAATCCAGCTTTCTGGCGCGGTAAAAAAGTATTCCTGACCGGGCATACCGGTTTCAAAGGCAGCTGGCTTAGCCTGTGGCTGCAGCAAATGGGCGCACAGGTGACCGGCTTAGCGCTGGCGCCTTCGTCCAATCCGAATCTGTTCGAAACGGCACGCGTTGCCGACGGCATGCGCCACATCGTTGGCGACATCCGCGACGGTGCGGCGCTGCGCGAAGCGATGCAGCAGGCGCAGCCCGATATCGTGATTCACATGGCTGCGCAGGCGCTGGTGCGCTACTCCTACCAGCATCCGGTGGAGACGTATGCAACCAACGTCATGGGCCTGGTGAACCTGTTCGAAGCCGTGCGTGCCACGCCGGGCATCAAGGCGGTGGTGAACGTCACCAGCGACAAGTGCTACGAAAACAAGGAGTGGCCCTGGGGCTATCGCGAGAACGAGCCGATGGGCGGCTACGACCCATACAGCAACAGCAAGGCTTGCGCCGAGCTGGTGACCAGCGCCTACCGCAATTCCTTCTTCAATCCGGCCCAGTACGCGCAGCACGGCGTGGCGCTCGGCTCGGGCCGCGCCGGGAATGTGATCGGCGGCGGCGACTGGGCGGAAGACCGATTGGTGCCGGACATGATGCGCGCCATTGCAGCCGGCCGTCCGGTGCATATTCGCAGCCCGCATGCGATCCGTCCGTGGCAGCACGTGCTTGAGCCGCTGTCCGGCTATCTGGCGCTGGCTGAGCGTCTGTTCACTGATGGCGTGGCGTTTGCGGAAGCCTTCAACTTTGGCCCGCACGATACGGATGCACGTCCGGTGCAGTGGATCGTCGAGCGCCTGTGCGCTGAGTGGGGCGATGGCGCTTCGTGGCAGCTGGATTCCGCGCCGCAGCCGCATGAAGCAACCTATCTGAAGCTCGATTGCTCGAAAGCGCGCGCGTCGCTGAAGTGGAATCCGCGCTGGTCGCTGGATCAGGCCTTGCAGCGCATCGTGGCATGGCACAAGGCGCAGTTGAATGGCGACGATATGCGCGCGCTCACGCTGGCGCAGATTGCCGACTACCAGGCCGCAGCATGAGCCGCATCGCCCTGCTGGGCGCAAGCAGCAAGATCGCCCGTGATCTGATTCTTTCGTACGCCGCGCGCGGGCAGGCTGGGCGACTGCTGCTCTACGTGCGCGACGTGGCGCGCGCCGAACAGTGGCTGGCGGCGCAAGGGCTCGCGGGCCAATGCACTTTGCGTGAGTATGGCCAGTACGGTAGTGAGGCGCACGATGCGGTGCTGAACTTCGTCGGCATCGGCGATCCGGTCAAGACCGCGCAGATGGGCGGCGATATCTTCACCATCACGCGCCAGTATGACGAAATGGTGTTGTCGGCGCTGGCCGACGCGCCGCAGCGGCGCTACATCTTCCTTTCCAGCGGCGCGGCTTACGGCTCGCGCTTCGAGCAGCCGGCGGATGAGAATACGCCTGCGATCGTGCCGCTGAATGCCATGGGGCCGCAGGATTTCTATGGCCTGGCCAAGCTGGCTACTGAGGGACGTCACCGCGCTTTGCCTCAGTTCGCGATCACTGACCTGCGCGTGTTCAATTACTTCAGCCGCAGCCAGGAACTGGAGGCGCGCTTCTTTATCACCGATATTCTGCGCGCGATTCGCGATGGCAGCGTGCTGCGCACTTCGTCCGGCTATATGGTGCGCGATTACCTGCATCCACAGGACTTTTATCAGATGGTGGAGTGCGTGCTGGCGGGACCGGCGCAGAACCAGGTGCTGGACTGCTACAGCAAGGAGCCGGTGGACAAGCCTGCGCTGCTGCAGGCGATGCAGGAACGTTTCGGTCTGCAGTATGAGGTGGTGCAGGAAGCGGGCGTGACGGCCACTGGCGCCAAGCCCCACTACTACTCCGTGAACCGCCGCGCGGCGCCCCTCKGTTATCAGCCTTCGCTGACTTCGATCGAAGGCATCATGCTGGAATCGGCAGCCCTGCTCGGACGCGCATAAGCCAGCAGCCTTTCACGGCGGATCAATGATCCGCCCTACGCCGTGTGTGCCACGCCATCCACACGCCGATCCGGCCCACCGTGTGTGCCACGCCATCCACACGCCGATCCGGCCCACTGTGCGTGCCACGTCATCCACACGCCGATCCGGCACACTGTGCGTGCCACGTCATCCATACGCCGATCCGGCACACTGTGCGTGCCACATCATCCATACGCCGATCCGGCCCACTGTGCGTGCCACGTCATCCATACGCCGATCCGGCCCACCGTGTGTGCCACGCCATCCAYACGCCGATCCGGCCCACTGTGCGTGCCACGTCATCCATACGCCGATCCGGCCCACTGTGCGTGCCACGTCATCCATACGCCGATCCGGCCCACTGAGCGTGCCACGTCATCCATACGCCGATCCGGCCCTGCGTAGGGCGGATCATTGATCCGCCGTGCGTGCGGAACGGCGGCTTACGCTGCCTGCGCGGCCAGGCGCGCAGCCAGGTCGTTCAGTGCGCCCAGATCGCGTTCGGCGTCGCAATGCTGCCAGCGCGACTTGGCGCCGTCGAAGGCGCTCAGCTGGGCAGCGCCTGCCAGTTTTTCCAGCGGCTGGTTTTCCAGCGCCACCGAAGAGTCCAGCCCATACGCCGTATCCCACAGCTTCTGTGTGAACAGGTAGTAGCCGCCGTTGATGGATGCCGCCTCGATCACCGGACGTGGTGCAAACGCACGCACGCGGCTCTCGCCCTGGCGGATGCCCAGCACGCGGAAGCGCACCGGATAAGTGGTGCCCAGCAAAGTAGCCACCAGCGCCTGGTCGTTGTGGAAGCGCAGCTCCGCGCCCAGGTCCACATCGCTCAGCGTATCCGAATAGGTCAGCGCAAACACCGGCGCATTCAGATAAGGCTTGCAGGCCAGCAGGCGTGCGCCGGTCGGTGCTTGGGCATCGGTCGCCACCAGGCGGATATTGCAGGCGTGGCCAGCCAGGTCCAGCGTGAAGGTATCGACAGAAGCACCGGCCTTCGCGCCCAGCGCGGTCAGTGCCGGCGCAAAGCGCTCGCCTTGCAGGCCGGTGGCCAGCACGAAATCACGCGCGCCATACAGCGCGTAATGCAGCATCACCCAGGCGAACATGGGCTTGCCCTGTACTTCGACCAGGGCCTTGTTCACACGGCCCTGCTGTTCGTTCAACAGGATGCCGCGGCCGCCGCACAGGATGGCGACTGGTACGTTCTGGAAGTCGTTAGTAGCGTTCATCTCAGTTCCACAGTCCCTTGGATTGGGCCAGGCTGCGCACATGCTGCACGGCCTCGGCGGAGCCGACGCAGTAATCGAGCGTCAGCGTGTTGGGCTCCCAGCGCACGGCGATTTCGCAGCCGGCGGCGCGGGCCACGGCCAGTGCACCGGCCACGTCCCACAGCTTGGCGTTGAAGCCATATGCGGCCTGCAGTTTGCCTGCGGCAGCCCAGCAGATGTTCAGTGCCGCCGTACCGCTGCGCAGGCAACCGCGCGTGCTTTCGTTGACGGCTTCAAACAGTTCGTATTGCGCGGCGCTGCCCTTGGCGCTGAAGCTTGCCGCCACCAGCGCCTGTTCGCGCGGACGGTGGGTGTGGCTGAACGGACGGCCATTCAGCAGCGCGCGTTCGCTGTTCAGCGTGAAGTACAGTTCATCCAGCGCCGGTGCGCACACCACGCCCAGTTCGAACTGGCCGTTGTCCAGCAAGCCGGCGGACAGCGCAAACATCGGCAGTCCATGGGCGAAGTTGACGGTGCCGTCGATCGGATCGATCACCCAGCACTGGGCTGGCGTCACACCGCCCGGCACATCGGCTTCTTCCGACACCACCGGCAGACCGGTCACGCCCAGGCTTTTGCTCAGCATCTCGCTGATATCGAGATCGGTCTGCGTGACGATGTCGCGCAGATTGCCCTTGGTGTTCAGCACCTGGGTAGCGCGTGCGGCATCGGCCAGCTTGGACGCCTCCAGCACGGCGGAGACGGCGCTCTTGATCAGCGCACTATGGTCGAGAGTAGTCACTTCTTTTCCTTTGCAAAGTCACGCAGTTCTGCCGTGATGGCGGCCATCTTCTCGCGCAGCATCAGGTCGAGCGGTTCGCCCTGGCGCAGGCCCAGCACATAGCGGTTGAAGCTTGCGGTGTCCATCGATTCGCGCATCATGCCGATGTGATGATCTGGGTCGTGCTTGTCTTCGAACAGCAGCGCGCCCACGATACCTTTCAGCAGGAACTCCGGTAGCACGCCGAGGGTCAGGCACATCTGCGCCGCACCAATCAGGCGGCCATGCAGTTCCAGTTTGCGCAGCGGTTCACGCGCCACGCGCGCCACCGGGTCGAACAGCAGCTGGCAGCGGAAGCGGGACAATTCCTTCTCCGCATACCACTCCAGGAAATCGTGCGGGATATCCCATTGCAGCTTCAGTGCGCGCAGCATTTCCGTCATGGCGCCTTCCACCAGCTGGGCCGCTTTCGGATGCTGCATCGCCTCGTGCACATAGGTGTTGCCCATCAGCGCGCCCAGGTAGGCGGTGATGCAGTGCGGCGTGTTGTGCAGGTAAAGCTTCGGCGTCCACTGGATGCGCAGCAGTTCTTCGCGCGGCAGGAACGTCATGTCGCCGTGCAGGCCGGTCGGGCCTTCTTCGATGAACTGCACGCCGTTCTCGGTGGTGATCGCCAGCGGATCGTCGGCCAGCAGGTTGGCCGGCGCGGTGTTGGACGTGATCACGTCCGGTACGGCGAAGTAGACCTTATCGTGGCCGACCACGCGCTTGGCGTCGTTGACGGTGTCCGGCTCGTTCTCGCACATGATCAGCGGGAAGCTGGAACCCACCAGCGTCTGCGCCGCTTTGATCACATTACGCGGACCGACGGAGAAGAAGCAGGCGATGGCGTCCTTGTGCTCTTCCAGCTTGAAGGTGGCGGGCGTATAAGCCGCCTTCACTGCCACCTTCTTGACCTGGTATTCGTCGCCGTTGACGCGGTAGGTGGTAAAGCCGCCGTGCTGGTTCATGCGATCGACGATGGCCTGGTTACCGTCGATGTAGACGAATTCGTGCTTCGTCTCATCCAGGGTCCACGGCAGGTAGCCGCGGCCAATGGCGCCGGCACCCATGAACAGGATTTTGGTTTTCATATTCTCACTACTCTAGTGGCTTGATAAACATATTGGCGCGGAACTCTTCGCGGTCCAGCAGTGGCAGCAGATCTTCCAGCGGACGCGAAGCCATCGTGCCGTCCGGCTTGATGTAGGAGCCCAGCTTGGGCATCAGATGCTTGCCCGGGTCCACCATGATTTCCACGATCTCTGGTCCCGACGTGGCCAGCATGCCTGCGATGCCGTCACGCACGCCCGCATTGTTCTCGATGACGCGGTAGCCCATGCCGTAAGCATCGGCGATCTTCTTCAGGTTCGGCAACGACACGCCGGATTCATGCGTCGAACCGACATAGCGGTTCTGGAAGTAATTCTCCTGCGTCACGCGGATGGCGTGATAGCCGTCGTTGTTGACGACCACGATCTTGATCGGCAGCTGGTGGTGGACCATGGTCTGCAACTCCTGGATATTGAGCTGGAAACCGCCGTCACCCACCATGGTAATGGCCATCTTGTGGCCCATCGCCACGCTGGCGCCGATGGACGAAGGCATGCCGAAGCCCATGGCCGCCATGCCCTTCGCATGGAATACGCGCTGCTGTGCCTTCGGMTTGAACGCCTGGCCGGACACGGTAAACGCGGTACCGGAGGAACCCAGCGGCACCAGCGCATCGTCCGGCAGCATCTCGCTCAACACGTCGACGAAGTAATACGGTTCGACCCAGTTTTCCGCACCGGCTTCGCCCAACGTTGGGGCGACAGGATAGGAAGACTTGATGCGCTTGCAGTAGTCCAGCCAGTCGGCCGGGGCATCGATGGCCGCCTCCTTTTCCAGCGCAGCGATCAGGGCATCGATCAGCAGCCCGGCATCGACGCGCGAGAAGCGGTCCACTTTCAGGAAAGGCTTCTTGGCTTCGTCTTCATCCAGGTCGACCATGTCCACGAAGGCTTCGCGGCCAAAGGCTTCCACGTTGTAGCCCGTGTGCTGCACGCCAAGGCGCGCGCCGATGGTCAGCATGTAGTCGGCGTTCTGGATGATGAAGTTTGCGTAGCGCGGGCCGTAGGCATTGGCGCGGCCGAAGTACAGCGGGTTCGCTTCCGGCACGATGTCGATGGCGTTCCAGGTGCTCTGTACCGGCACGCGCAGCAGCTCCAGCAGGCGGCGGCCCTTGTCGCGCGCACCGGCCAGCCACACGCCGTGGCCGTACACGATCAGCGGACGCTTGGCAGCGCGCATCTTCTGCAGGATGGATTGCACCAGCTCCGGCGATGGGGCCGGATTCTCATGCGCCAGACCTTCCGCAACCGGATCGAAGCCGCGCAGGGTCGATGGGTCGATCTTGGCGGCCTGCACGTCCAGCGGCAGGTCCAGCCACACCGGACCCGGACGGCCGGAACGCGCCAGATAACAGGCCTTTTCCAGTTCGTAACGAATGTCTTCCGCGCGCTGCACGAAGCGGGCGTACTTGGTGGTCGGCGTGACCACGTCGATGATATTGAACTCCTGGAAGCCGCGCTGGCGCAGGCCGTATGGGCGCTGCGAGAACAGGGTCGATACCTGGCCGGACAGGAACAGCATCGGTACGCTGTCGGTCCAGGCGCCGGCGGTCGCGGTGATCGCGTTGGTGGCGCCGGGGCCGGAGGTGCAGAAGCACACGCCGGTGGTGTTGAGGGTCCGTCCGTAGGCGTAAGCCGCGATGGCGGCAGCCTGTTCGTGATGCATGGCGAAGGGCTGCAGCGTGCTGCTGCCAACGCTATCCAGCAGGTGCATCATGCCGCCGCCGGACAGCAGGAACACATGCTTTGATCCTGTCAGTTCCTGGACGCGCGAGCAGACGTAATCGGAGACTTTGACGAGGTTGGATTGGTCTGTAGTCATAAAGGGGCAGTATACATGGTTGTGCCTCGCTTTTAGGGCGAAGCAGGAAGACTAAAGGCCGCCAATTCGCCTACATCACCGCGCCAAGCTGCCAGGGCACGAACTCGTTCTGCCCATAGCCGTGCTGCTCGCTCTTGGTGCGGATGCCGGAAGCGGTGTCGAGCATCTGGCGGAAGATGCGCTGGCCTACTTCCTCAATGCTGGCGGTGCCGTCGACGATGTCGCCACAATTGATGTCGATATCGTCGGCCTGGCGTTGCCACAGTGCGCTGTTAGTCGACAGCTTCAGCGACGGCGCGGGTGCGCAGCCATACGCCGAGCCGCGGCCCGTGGTGAAGCAAATCAGATTGGCGCCGCCCGCCACCTGGCCGGTAGCGCTGACGGGATCGTAGCCGGGCGTGTCCATGAACACGAAGCCGTGCGCTTTCACCGGCTCTGCATATTCGTAGACGGCCTGCATATTGGTGGTGCCGCCCTTGGCCACCGCACCCAGCGATTTTTCGAGGATGGTGGTAAGGCCGCCCGCCTTATTGCCCGGCGACGGGTTGTTGTTCATATTGCCCTGGTTGAGGCGCACATACTCTTCCCACCAGTGGATGCGGTCGACCAGCTTCTGCCCTACTTCCGGTGATACGGCGCGGCGCGTCAGCAGGTGCTCGGCGCCATACACTTCCGGCGTTTCGCTCAGGATGGCGGTGCCGCCGTGCGCCACCAGCAGGTCCACCGCATAGCCCAACGCAGGGTTGGCGCTGATGCCGGAGTAGCCGTCCGAACCGCCGCACTGCAGGCCGACCGTGATGTGCTCGACGCTGCAAGGCTCGCGCCTGACCGCATTGGCGGAAGGCAGGAAGCCTTTCACCATCTCGATGCCGCGCTCCACCGCTTTTGCCGTGCCGCCGACATCCTGGATATTGAAGGTCTTGAAGGTTTCGCCTTCCTTCAGGCCACCGGCAGCGAGCATGGCGCTGACCTGGTTGGCTTCGCAGCCCAGGCCGATGACGAGGACCGCCGCAAAATTCGGATGGGCGGAATAGCCGTTGATGGTGCGCTGCAGGACTTGCAGGCCAAGACCCTGATCGTCCATGGCACAGCCGGAGCCGTGGCTCAGTGCCACCACGCCGTCGATATTCGGCCAGTCGGCCAGGGCGCCATCGCGCTGGAAGTAGTCGGCTACCGCACGTCCCACGGTGGTGGAGCAGTTCACGCTGGACAGCACGCCGATGTAGTTGCGGGTCGCCACGCGTCCATCCGGACGGCGGATGCCCATGAAGGTTGCTTTCTGCGGCGCCGGTTCGGGCTTCATGTCGGCGCCGAACGCGTAATCACGCTCGAAGTCGCCCATGGTCATGTTCTGGGTGTGCACATGCTCGCCGGCCGCGATGGGGCGGCTGGCAAAGCCGATCACCTGGTTGTAGCGGCGCACCGGCTCGCCTTGCGCGATGTCGTGCCGCGCGACCTTGTGGCCGGCCGGGATCAGGCCACGGATGGCCAGACCATCCACCACCGCCCCGCCCACCACCTGGGTGCGGCAGATGGCAACATCATCATCAGGGTGCAGCAGGATCAGGGGCGATGGCTGGCTCATGGTGCTCAGAAGTTCAGGCCGAGGTAAGCCTCGATGCTGCTGGCCGCGTACTCCAGCATTTCACGCGTCAGGGCCGGCTGCACGCCGATCCAGAAAGTGTTGTTCATGATGTTGTCGGTGTTTTCCAGCGAGCCCACCACGCGGTAAGTCTGATCCTGCATGTAAGGCTGACGGGTCAGATTGCCGGCGAACAGCAGGCGGGTACCGACTTTGCGCTGGTCCAGGTACGTCAGCAGGTCGACGCGGGTGACCGGGCAGTTATCCTTCAGCGTGATCGGGAAGCCGAACCAGGACGGGTCGCTGCCTTCGGTCGCTTCCGGCAGCTGCAGGAACTCCTCGCAGCTCGCCAGGCRTTCGCGCAGGAAGGCGAAGTTGTCCTTGCGGGCCTGGATGAAGGCCGGGGCCTTGTCCAGCTGGGCCAGGGCGCAGGCCGCCTGCATATCGGTGATCTTCAGGTTGTAGCCCGAATGGCTGTAAGTGTATTTGTGGTCGTAGCCTTCCGGCAGGGTGCCCAGCTGCCAGCAGAAGCGCTTGCCGCAGGTGTTGTCCTTGCCTGGTGGGCAGTAACAGTCGCGGCCCCAGTCGCGGAAGCTTTCGGCAATCGCCTTCAGTTCCGGATCGTTCATGAACACGGCGCCGCCCTCACCCATGGTGATGTGGTGGGCCGGGTAGAAGCTCAGGGTGGCGATGTCGCCGAAGGTGCCGCACATCTGGCCACGGTAGGTCGAGCCCAGCGCGTCGCAGCAGTCTTCCACCAGCCACAGATTGTGTTTCTTGCAAATGGCCTTGACCGCGTCCAGATTGAACGGGTTGCCCAGCGAGTGAGCCAGCATGATGGCCTTGGTCTTCGGCGTGATGGCCGCTTCGATCAGGCTGGCGTCGATATTGTGGGTGCGGCGGTCCACGTCCACAAAGACGGGTACGGCGCCGAACTGCAGGATGGGATTGACCGTGGTCGGGAAGCCCGCTGCCACGCCGATCACTTCGTCACCCTTCTTGATGGCACGGTCGCCCAGCTTCGGCGAGGTCAGCGTGCTGAAGGCCACCAGGTTGGCGGAGGAACCGGAGTTGACGGTAATGCAGTAATTGACGCCGATAAATTTGGCCAGGCGTTGTTCGAACTCGGTGTTGAAGCGGCCCGTGGTCAGCCAGCCATCCAGCGAGGCTTCGACCATATTCTTCAGCTCAGCAGCATCGAGCAGCTTGCCGGAAGGCGGGACAGGGGTAACACCGGGGAAGAAGGCTTGGGGTGCCAGGCTCAGCGCGGCAAATTGTTCGACCAGTTCGGCGATTTGTTGGCGCAGGGCTTGAGTGGCAGAGTTTTCCATAGACGATTCGAATCTGAAAGGAAGGCGGCCGGTCTGGCTGCCGGGAGGCGCTCCGCAGTATGTTATGCAAAGGGTGGCCCGTCAAGACGACATCTTACCCTCAGAAGTACCCGGGAGCAAAAAACCACAGCGGAACGCCCATGCTGTAATCAAGCTGACAAAAGCCCTTCACTCCACTCTATCGTAGAGGGCATTCTCCTGCCATACTGCTGGCTCGATGGCCGCCCCGCAGCAAGGGCGGACGCAACCTTGTCGAGCTAACCACTGCTGAAAGATTTATGGCCAATCCTACAAGTAACGGCGCCGAACTGGCCGCCGCCACCGAACGCGCAATGCGGCTTGCGGCACAAGGCTCGCTGCAATTGATCGAGCTGATGCAAGTGGGCGAGAACCTGACCCAAGCCGGCCAGCGCGACGTCGCCATCACTCTGTATCGTACCTGGCTCGCCGGCGCCCCTTCCCCCTTCGCCTATGCCGCCAATTTCAACCTGGCGGTGATGCTGGGCGATACGGGCGATACCGCCGGCGCGGAAGCGGCCTACCGCGTAGCCCTGGCCCAGCACCCGCGCTTCTCGGAAGGCTGGCTGAACCTCGGTACGTTGCTGGAGCGCTTGCAGCGCCCTGCAGAATCGCTGGACTCCTGGCGCAAGATCCTCGAATACGCCAATCCGCAAGTCGAAGCGGAACGCACCCACCTGATCTCAGCCCTGAACAATCTGGGCCGCCTGATGGAAATCCAGAAGGACTTCGTGTCGGCGGAAGACATGCTGACCCGCAGCCTGGCCTTAAATCCCAAGCAGACCAACGTCATCACGCACTGGGTGCATCTGCGCCAGAAGCAGTGCAAGTGGCCGGTGTACAGCCAGGACGCCAGCGGCGTGCCGGTGCCGGAACTGATGGCCGCCACCTCGGCCCTCGCCATGCTGAGCGCATCGGGCGATCCGGAACAGCAGCTGGCCGCGTCGCGCCGCTTCATCGAAGAGAAGGTCCTGACCAATGTGCAGCCGCTGACCGGCCCCGTGGGCTATGGTCATGACCGCCTGCGCATCGGCTATCTGTCGTCCGACTTCTGCTCGCACGCCGTATCGATTCTGACCGCCGAGCTGTATGGCCTGCACGACCGCAATAAGGTCGAGGTGTATGGCTTCGACTGGAGCCGCGAGGATGGCTCRCCGCTGCGCGCCCGTGTGCTGGCAGGCTTCGATCACCATGTACGCATCCATACCCTGACTGACGAAGCGGCGGCACAGCTGATCCGCTCGCACGAGATTGACATCCTGGTCGACCTGCATGGTCTGACCCTGGGTGCGCGCCCCAATATTCTGTCCTACCGCCCAGCCCCGGTTCAGGCGACCTGGCTCGGCCTGCCCGGCACCACGGCCCACCCTCAGATCGACTACGTGATCGCGGACCCCTTCGTGCTGCCGCCGGAGCTGGAACCTTACTTCACCGAGAAGCCGCTGCACATGCCGCGCTGCTTCCAGATCAACGACCGCCAGCGCCTGGTCGGCGAAGCGCCAACCCGCGCCGCCAACAGCCTGCCGGAAGACGCCTATGTCTACTGCGCCTTCAACAACAACTTCAAGTTTACGCCCGAGGTCTTCGCGACCTGGATGAACATTTTGAAGCGCGTGCCGAACAGCTTGCTGTGGATGGTGTCGGACAATGAGCAGGTGCGCACCAATCTGCAACGCAATGCCGAACTGGCGGGCGTAGACAAGAACCGCCTGGTGTTTGCAGGCCGTGTCGTTCCGGCCGAATACCTGGCGCGCTACAAGGTCGCCGACCTGTTCCTGGACACCATTCCTTTCAACGGCGGCACCACCGCCAGCGATGCGCTGTGGGCCGGCTTGCCGGTGCTGACCATCGCCGGCCGCACCTTCTCCTCGCGCATGGCAGGCAGTCTCCTGAAGGCGGTCGACCTGCCGGACCTGATCGCCTACGACCTGGCCGAATACGAAGAGAAGGCGGTGGCGCTGGGCCTGGACCGCGCCCGCTCTGCCGCGCTGAAGAAGCATCTGGAAGATAACAAGATGTCTTGCGCGCTGTTCGACAGCGCCCAGTTCGTGCGCGACCTGGAGAACGTCTATCAGAAAGTTGCGCTGAAAGGCGATGCGGGCCTGAAGGCTCCGCCAGGCTTCGAGCGCCGCAAGATCGACCCCAAGATGCCGATGGTGTCCATCCTGATGCCGACCCATAATCGTCCGGACTACGGCGAACTGGCGTTGAAATCCATTCTGGCCCAGAGCTGGCCGAATATGGAAATCGTCATCAGCGACAACAGCACCGACGAACGCACGCGCGAACGTTTTGCGCCGTATATCGCCACGCATCCGAACATCCGCTACCTGCGCGCGCCAGGCCTGAAGCCGCTGGATAACTTCCTGAACTGCTTCAACTCGTCGAGCGGCGAATTCGTGAACTATCTGATGGATGATGACCTCTACCATCCGGACAAGATCGCGAAGATGATGACGTATATGCTGACCCAGCCGAATATCGGCCTGGTCACCTCCTTCCGCCAGCTGATCGACGGTGACGGCAACTTCATCCCGCAGCTGAGCGGCACCGAGCGCATGTTCCCGACGGAGACGCTGATCGGCGGCACTTCCTTCGGCGACATGATGCTGACCAATGGCCAGAACCTGATCGGCGAGCCGACCACCGCCCTGTTCCGCCGCAGCGCCATCGGCCCGCATTTCGGCATGTACCTGGGACGCCAGTACAACACGCTGTCGGATCTGGCGACCTGGCTGTCTGCCCTGTCGCACACCGATTGCGTCTATCTGCCGGAAGCCCTGAGCTACTTCCGCATCCACGGCGGCCAGGACCAGCAGAAGAACAACAAGGTGAAGATCGAAGCCAACGTGGAATGGCTGCAGCTGCTGTGCGACTCGCACCAGAACGGCACCTTCATGAAGAACCGCACTCTGGTGCACGAGATGCTGACGAATAAGCTGATCAACATGATCTTCTTCATGTCGTCCGTCCACGAGGAAATCAAGGATGGTGTGTACCCGCTGGAGAAAATCCAGTCGGTGATCCGCCAGGCCACTTCCATCCTGCTCGCCAAATAACAAGAGAGGCATCCCATGCAAGATCAGCACGACGGCAGCACCCTGCGCGACTTCTTCGAAAACAAGGAACACCGCCTGATCCACAAATGGCTGGGCTATTTCGAAGTCTACGAGCGCCATTTCGCCAGGTTCCGCAACAAGCCCATCACCCTGATGGAATTTGGCGTGCTGCATGGCGGTTCGCTGCAAATGTGGAAATGGTATTTCGGCGAGCAGGCCCAGATCCATGGCGTGGACATCAACCCGCGTTGTGCGGAACTGGCCGAAGACCGCGTGACCATCCACATCGCCGACCAGGAAGACCGCAATTCGCTGCGCAAGCTGACCCAGACCATTCCCCAGTGCGACATCATCATCGATGACGGCGGCCACACCATGCTGCAGCAGAAGCACACTTTCGAGGAACTGTGGGGCCACCTGAAGGAAGGCGGCGTCTACCTGTGCGAAGACCTGAGCACCAGCTACTGGAAAGAGTTCGGCGGCGGCTACCGGAATCCGGACAGCTTCATCGAATACACCAAGAACTTCATCGACAGCCTGAATGCCTGGTGGAGCCACGAGGATCATTACAATCCCGATCCGCTGACGCTCAGCGCCTTCAGCGTGCACTTCTACGGCGGCATCGTGGTGCTGGAAAAGCGGGCCATGACGGTGCCGGAAGCGCGCATGCGCGGCACGCCATCCTTCCCGCTGACGGCGGGTGAGCAGAAATCGTATGACCGCGGCCGCTGATCTCAAGAACTATATGGATATTCATTCGATTCCAGTCATCTCCGTTTCCTACAACTCCGCGGAGCTGATCGAAGACTTGCTGAGCACTTTCCGTGCACATTACCGCAATCCCGTCACGATTATCGACGGCTCCAGCGAAGAGCATTGGCGCGGTATTGAGGCTGTGTGCAGCAAGTATCCGGATGTGAAGTTCATTCACTTCGACTACAACATCCACCACGGTCCCGGCATGGCCTGGGCCTTCCAGCACCTGGAACTGAAAGGGCCGGTGCTGGTGCTGGATTCGGACATCCAGGTGATGAAAGGCGGCTTCCTGGAAGACATGCTGTCGCACCTGACGCCGGAGATGTACGGCGTGGGCTACGTCAACCATGTGAACGAAGGCGGCTTCGACGTCGATTACGAGGAAGGCGCGATCCGCTACCTGCACCCCGCCTGCATGCTGGTCAACATCGACGTGCTGCGCCAGTGGCCGATGCCGACCCGCCACGGTGCGCCGAATACGGAACCGATGGTGGCCCTGCACCGCGCGGGCAAGGACAATCTGGTCAAGGGCCTGGACTGGCTGCGCGACGACTTCCACAACAAGCAGCCCCTGACCTATCTGCGCCATGACTGGCAGGGTACGGTGAAACGTACCGGCGGCTACCATCTGGAAGCGTGGGAGGCGCGCACCCGCGAAGCGAGCGTGGTGCGCATGCTGACACAAACCCTGATGCCGCAAGGCGCCACGCGTATCGTGGAAATCGGCGCCAACGATGGTGCACTGGCACGCGCCATCAAGGAAGCATCGCCGTCAACGCATTACACGGCGATCGAGATCAATCCGGACCTGGCGAATCAGGCGCGCGGCGCCTGCGACGTAGTGCTGACGCACGACGTAGACGCGCTGGGCGACGATTTCTTCCGCGGTTTCGTGGATACCCAATGCTGGGTGCTCGACCGTGCGCTGGAACGCCTGCGCAGCCCGGAGCTGCTGCTGCAGCGCATCCGCAAGGTGATCGGCAAGGATGGCAGCGTTGTGGCGGTGGTCCCGAACATGCAGCACTGGAGCATCCAGGCCAAGCTGGCCCTGGGCGACCTGCGCTACGAGGATGGCGGCCTGCTGGACCGCAGCCATCTGCGCTGGTTCACGCGCGGCACCATGTTCGAGCTGTTCCAGAAGTGCGGCTTCACCGTGGCCGGCGGCATGCCGGTGATTCATGAGAAGCTGGAGAATCCGAATGTGCTGGACGCGCTGCGCCAGCTGGCGTCCAGCGTAGGCGCGGACCCGCAGCTGGCGGTGGACGACGCGCAGGCCGTAGCCTATGTGATCCGCGCCGTCCCCAAATAAGCGGGCGCCGGGTCGGCGGATCGATGATCCGCCCTACGCACTCGTAGGGCGGGTCATTGACCCGCCATTCTCAGGCGGCAGGAGCGGCTGGCGGCGGCACGGCCACCTTCTGCATGATCACGAACAGGTGCGAACCACGCACCTCGTGCTGGCGGATGGCAAACGCGCCCTTGAAGCCATACATGGCAGCCCAGCGGTTCACGTTGTCGAAATAAGCCAGGAAAGTTTTGTCCGTGATGATGTTCACGTGGGTCGGATCCATGAAGGCTTCCGGGTTCGGATAGACCGGCGTGGACGACACGAAGAAGCCATCCATCTTCATCACGCGCCACACTTCGTTCATGAACTCGACGAAGGAATTGCGGCGGTGCGGCGCGTACACCACGCGCGGAATGTGCTCGATGAAGTCGTAAGCGCTGACGAATTCGAAGGTGTCGTCTTCAAACGGAATCGGCTCGATCGCCAGGTCGGCCTTGCGGATATTGGGACCCAGGCCTTCCGCGATATCGACGCCATACAGTTCGTCTGCATTGAAAGGGTTGCGCGGCTTGCTACCGCAACCCATGTCCAGTGATTTGGTTGGCATTGCTTGTGTCTCCTCAGGGTTCCCGGATCGATTCATTCATTGCTTTGGTCAGAGGCCACAGCAGATACGACATCACCGAACGTTTGCCGACGACGATTTCGCCGCTCAGCGTCATGCCCGGCAGCAGGCGCTGGCCGGGTTCCATTTTCTTCAGATTCTGGTTGGGGATCGCGATGCGGCTCAGGTAGTAGGCATTGGTGCCTGCACCTGGCGTGACTTGCTCGCGCTTGAAGGCGTCCTGGCTGACGAAGCGCACCTTGCCGTCCAGCGAGCCATGCTTCTGGAAGGGGAAGGCGTCCAGCTTCACGTGGGCCTTGTCGCCTACCTTGATATTGCCGATGTCCAGCGAGTCGATTTCCACTTCGGCCTCCAGCTGGGTGCCCAATGGCACCAGCACGAACATCTGCTCCGCTTCCTTCACTACGCTGCCGGGCGACAGCTTGCCCACTTCCAGCACCACCGCGTCGGCCGGCGATTCCAGCTGCACCAGCCGGTGGCGCTTGTCGGCCTTGGCCAGCTGCTCGGCAATGGAGTCGCGCTCGCGCGTGGCGCTCAGCAGGTCTTCCATCGATTTCTGGCGCCAGTTCTTGGTGAAGGCGGCGCGCTCCGCTTCGGCGCCGGCCAGCTCACGTGCCAGCTCGGTATCCTTGTTGCGGCCCATGGTCAGGCTGCGCTCCACTTCCAGGCGGCGGTCGCGCGCTTCCAGCAGCTGCATCTTGGCGCCGAAGTTCTCGGCCACCAGCTTTTCCTGCATCGCTTCGATTTCGCTCAGGGATTTCAGGCGCTGCGCCAGCACCACCTGGTCGCGCTTATTGGTTTCCACGCTGGCCTTCAGGCGCTCGATGTTTTCGTCCATGCGGCGCTTCTGGGCATCGTAGTTGGCCTGGCGCTCGGTGGAGAGCTGAGCCTGCAGGATATCGTCGGCATCCTTCAGCCTTGGCGCGGTGCCCGGCTTGCCGGACAGTTCGGAGCGCAGGCTGTCGGCTTGCGTGTCCAGACTGCGCAGGCGGGTACGCAATTGGGCTTCGTCGGCCTGTGTGAAGGTCGGATCAAGGGTGGCCAGCACCTGGCCTTTCTTCACCACCTGGCCCTGGGTGACCAGCACCTTCTGCACGATGGAAGTTTCCAGTGGCTGCACCACGATGTTCGAATCCGGCGTCACCAGGCGGCCGTGGGCCTGCACGATGGTTTCCACCTGCGAGAACGACGCCCACAGGATGAAGGTGACGAAGGCCAGGGCCAGCACGTGCAAAGTCATACGCACATAGCGCGGCAGAGGCGTACGCTCGATGGCGTCGGCGTCCGGCAGGAATTCGATTTCGGTCTGCTCGTCCCTGTTGCGGCGGCGGCGCTCGGTCACAGGTGGCTTGTTTGCTGGTTCCATAGGTGCTGATAAGTGTCGCTGCGGGTGAGCAGTTCTTCGTGGCGGCCCTGGTCAACCAGGCGGCCGCGCTGCATCACGAGAATCGAGTCGGCGTTGACGAGGGTGGACAGACGGTGCGAAATCATCACCACGGTGCGGCCCACGGCAATCTTCGACAGGTTACGGATGAAGATCGCTTCGCTCTCAGGGTCGAGTGCGGACGCGGCTTCATCCAGGATCAGGATACGCGGCTTGGCCAGCAGCGAGCGCGCAATCGACAGGCGCTGTTTCTGGCCGCCGGACAGATTGGATGCATTCTCTTCCAGCAAGGTGTCATAGCCCATCGGCATGCGCTCAATGAACTCGTCCGCCCCCGCCGCTGCTGCCGCTTCCGCGATTTCTTCAAAGGTGGCATCCGGCTTGGTCACGATCAGGTTCTCGCGGATGGTGCCGCGGAACAGGAAGTTCTCCTGCAGGACCACGCCAATCTGGCGGCGCAGGTGCGACAGTTCGATCTCGCGCGCATCCATGCCGTCAAAGCGCACGATGCCTTCCTGGATGTTGTACAAGCCCTGGATCACCTTGGTCAGCGTGGTCTTGCCGGAGCCGCTGCGGCCCACGATGCCGACCACGGTGCCCGGCGTAATGGTGAAGGCGGTGCGGTCCAGCGCATTGGTCTGGCCGCCCGGATAGCGGAAGGTCACGTCCTCGAACTTGATCTCGCCGTTCAGGATCGGACGCAGGCCGCCTGCACCGGCACGGCCTTCCGGCGCACGGTTCATCACTTCGCCCATCATCTTCACGGACAGCGCGGTTTCCTGGTACTCGTTGACCAGGCCCACGATGGAAATCAGCGGCTGGGTCACGCGCTGCGACAGCATCTGGAAGGCGATCAGGGCGCCGATGGACAGGGTCTGGTCGAACACGTCCTGCGCGCCCACCACGATCAGCGTCACCGGCAGCATCTTGCCGAGGAAGTCCGTTACAGCATTGCCGGTGATGGAGATCTGGCCCACGCGGAAGTGCATGGTGATCGCTTCAGCCGAGCGCTGGTCCCAGTTGCGGCGCTGCGCCGGTTCGATGGCCAGGGCCTTTACCGTACGCATGCCGTGGATGGTTTCCACCAGCATGGCCTGGCGCTGGCCTTCCGCCGTGTACAGTGCGTTCAGGCGGCGCTGGAAGGTCGGTACCATCAGCATCACCACCGTCGCGATCAGGCCCGCAAACAACAGCACGATCATGGCCAGCTTGAAGGAGTACGCGAACAGGATAGGCAGGAAGACGAACAGCGACAGCAGGTCCAGGCCCGTGAAGAACAGGCGGCCGGTGAGGAAGCTGCGGATGCGCTCCAGCTGCTGCATGTGGCGCGTGATCACACCAGCGGTGGTGGTCTCGAAATAGTCGATCGGCAGGGACAGCAGATGGCTGAAGGCCCGCCGCGTCAGGCGCATGTCGATCTTGTTGGATGCGGCCAAGGTCAGCACCTGGCGCAGATAGCCGAAGGTGCAGTCGAAGATCAGGGCCATCACAATACCGCCCGCCAGCACCCACAGGGTGGAAATGCTCTGGTGGGTCAGCACCTTGTCGATCACCAGCTGGAAGAAGATGGGCGAGGCCAGCGCCAGCAAGTGCATGGCAATGGCGGCGATAAAGATGTCGCGGAAGGCGGCCTTCTGCTTCAGGATTTCAGGAATGAACCAGCGCAGGCCAAACGGCTGGTTGGGATCATTCAGTTTGTGCTGGCGTTTGACGAACAGTACCTCGCCGCTCCAGCGCGAGGTGAAGGACGCGCGGTCCACCATCACTACCCCGGAGCCTTCCGCCATCGGGTTCAGCACGGCCACCTGTCCCTCGCCCTCGGTGCGGGCGCCTACAACGATGATAGTGTTGCCGTCGTTCAGGCGCGCCATCAGGGGGAACACGCCTTGCTGCGCCAGCAGGCCTTCCCAGCTCAGCTTGTCCGCCTTGGCTTTCAGGCCGATGTCGGCCGCGATACGCAGCAGCACGCCGCTGCCCGGTTCCGCACTCCCCAAGGCATAGTCGTCGATCAGGCGCTCGGGGTTGATCTGCAGGCCATGGTGCTGCGCGATGGCAGTCAGGCACTGGATGGCGGTATGGGGAAATTTTTGGTGCATGCTCTCGTTGGACGAAGGATTCGCCTGTGGATTGTAGCGCAGGCTCAGCAGACCCGGCGGCCTTTTTAAGGCGTAAAAAAAGCGGCAAGACGGGTTGTCTTGCCGCTTTTGATGCAGGACGGCATGCCGTCCTGCTATTCCCGATTACTTCTGTGGGCTGGCCAGGAAGCCGCTGCTGCCTTGCTGTTGCAGGGCCTTCAGACGCAGCTTGCTGTCGTCGGTGTTGGCCATGTCAGCAGCGATGCTCAGCTTGCCGTTCGCGTCGTAACCCTTCATCGCGTCAGCCATCTGAGCCACATTGGCAGCAACGTTGCCGCTGTTGAAGGCCAGATTGCCTGCCGGAGCAGCCGGAGTTGCGCTGCTGTCGAAGGACGAGATCGCGGCTGCCAGGCTGGAGGCGCTGGCTGGCTTGCTGACCTGGAACCAGACGTCGGCGGCTTCATGCGTCTTGCCGTCGCCGGTCTCGAAGGTCGAGGTCTGGCCGCTGAAGTTGCCGTTGGAGACCGCAGTACCATTCTTCACGTCGAGGTTCAGCTTGGTAATGTTGAGGTCCGCCAGGGTCTTCAGCTCGTCGGACTGGCTGATGCCGTCCGCGTTGCCATCCACCCACACTTTCAGGCTGCCGAAGTCCTTGTCGGCTGCGGTGATCATGCCGTCGCCGTTGGTGTCCAGCTCAGCCATTGCCTGGTAGCCACTTGCAGCCTTCTGGCCATTTGCCAGCGTGGTGCCGGAGCCGAACAGTTCGGAACCATCGTTGATGATGCCGTCGCCGTTGCGGTCCATGACCAGCAGGCCGTCGCCGCCGCCAACCCAGCCGGTGTTCAGCTTCTCGCCGTTGCCCAGCAGGTCGAACTGCACGCCCTGGTTGATGCTCACGGTCTGGATGCCGTTGTTGTTCAGATCCAGCACGATCGGGGTCAGGCTCTGCAGGCTGCTTGCCTTCGAACCCATCGCAGTGATCTGGTCAGTGGTCAACGCGTGGATCTGAACCGTGGTCAGGGCATGGATCTGAGACGTGGTCAGGTTTTTCGCCTGATCCGTGGTCAAGCTATGAACCTGGGCCGTGGTCAGGGCCGCGATCGTTGCGGTACGCACTGCTGCCAGATCTGCAGTTTCCATCGCAGTCAGGGACGCGGTGCTCAGCGCCTGGATCTGCTTGGTGCCAATCGAGTTCGCCTGGGCGGTGCTCAGTGCCACGATCTGATCGGTGGTCAGCGCGCTCAGCTGCTGAGTGCTCAGGGCCGCGATCTGCGAAGTCTTCAAGTTGGAGAAGTCGCTGGTCTCGATTGCCTGGATGTCGTTGGTGGACAGCGACACCAGCTGACCGGTGGTCAGGGCGCCGAGCTGATCGCTGTTCATGGCGACGATCTGGTCGGTGGTCAGAGCATTCAGAGCAGCGGTGGTCATCGCCACAAACTGCGCGGTGCCCAGGGCGCCGATCTGGTCGGTGGTCAGACCTACAACCTGCGCTGCTTTCAGGGCGGCGATGGCCGAAGTCTTCAGCGCGCTGATGTCAGCGGTTTCAATCGCACCGATCGAGTTGCTGCCCAGAGCGCTTACCTGTGCCGAGCTCAGTACACCGATCTGGGTCGAGGTCAGGGCCACGATCTGGTCGGTGGTCAGGCCGTTTGCCACCTGGCTGGTGGTCAGCACAGCGATGTCGCCGGTGCTCAGGTTCTTCACCTGGTCCGTGGTCAGCGCAGCAACCTGGGCGGTGCCCATCGCAACAATCGCAGCCGTCTTCAGGGCCACCAGGTCGGCGGTCTCGAGTGCAGCGATAGCGTTGGTGCTCAGCGCAGCCACCTGGTTGGTGTTCAGGGCGGCAGCCTGCTGGGTGCTCAGTGCCACAACCTGGTCGGTCGTCAGCGCCTTGGCCTGGTTAGCGGTCAGGGCGGCGATCGACGAAGTCTTCAGGTTAGCGAAGTCCGCGGTCTCCAGAGCAGCGATGTTGTTGGTGCTCATCGCAGCCACTTGCTGGCTCGACAGCGCGCCAGCCTGGTTCGAGGTCAGGGCAACGATCTGGTCGGTGCTCAGGCCAACAGACAGGGCAGCAGTGCTGAGGGCGACAACCTGGTTGGTCGACAGGGCGCCGATCTGGTCGGTCGTCAGGCCGGCCATCTGGCTGGTCTTCAGGGCAGCCACAGCCTGGGTCGTCAGGCCGGCGATGTCCTGAGTCTCGATTGCAGCGATGTCGTTCGAGGACAGGGCGCCGATCTGAGCGGTGGACATCACAGCGATCTGGTTCGACGTCAGGGCAACCACTGCATCCGTGGACAGACCGGAGATGCCGTTAGTGCTCAGGGCAGCGATGGAACCGGTGGCCAGGTTCTTCACCTGGTCGGTGGTCAGTGCAGCAACCTGTGCCGAACCCAGAGCAGCAATGGTGCTGGTCTTGATCGCGTTCAGGTCTTGCGTCTGCAGGGCCGCTACGCCATCGGTGGTCAGGGCAGCAAACTGGCTGCTCGACAGGACGTTGGCCTGCTGAGTGCTCAGAGCAACTACCTGGTCGGTGGTCAGAGCTTTCACCTGGCCGGTGGTCAGGGCGGCAATCGCAGCAGTCTTCAGGTTAGCGAAGTCCGCAGTTTCCAGCGCAGCGATATTGTTGGTGCTCAGGGCCACAACCTGCTGGCTCGACAGCGCGCCAGCCTGGTTCGAGGTCAGGGCCACGATCTGGTCGGTGCTCAGGCCAGTGGACATCGCGGCGGTGCTGAAGGCCACAACCTGGTTGGTGCCCAAGGCGCCGATCTGGTCGGTCGTCAGGCCAGCCAACTGCTGGGACTTCAGGGATGCCATCACCTGAGACGTCAGGCCAACGATGTCCTGGGTCTCGATTGCGCCGATTGCAGCGGAGGTCAGCGCACCGAACTGGCCGGTCGACATCACAGCGAACTGGCTCGAGGTCAAGGCCACCATCGAGTCGGTGGACAGGCCGGAGATGCCGTTGGTGCTCAGGGCAGCGATGGAGGCGGTCGCCAGGTTCTTCACCTGGTCGGTGGTCAGTGCCGACACTTGTGCCGAACCCAGAGCAGCGATGGTGCTGGTCTTGATCGCGTTCAGGTCTTGCGTCTGCAGGGCCGCTACGCCATCGGTGGTCAGGGCAGCGAACTGGCTGCTCGACAGCACGTTCGCCTGCTGGGTGCTCAGAGCAACAACCTGGTCGGTGGTCAGTGCCTTCACCTGGTTGGTCGACAGGGCAGCGATTGCCGAAGTCTTCAGGTTAGCGAAGTCAGCGGTTTCCAGAGCAGCGATGTTGTTGGTCGACAGGGCGACTACCTGGGCGCTGGACAGCGCGCCAGCCTGGTTCGAGGTCAGAGCCACGATCTGGTCGGTGCTCAGGCCGGTCGCCATGGCGGCGGTACCGAAGGCCGCTACCTGGTTGGTCGACAGCGCGCCGATCTGGTCAGTGGTCAGGCCTGGCAGCTGGTTCGACTTCAGGGAAGCGATTGCAGYGGTGGACAGGCCAGCCAGATCCTGGGTCTCGATCGCGCCGATGGCGTTCGAGGACAGGGCGCCAACTTGTGCGGTCGACAGTACAGCGATCTGGTTCGAGGTCAGGGCGACCACAGCGTCGGTCGACAGGCCACCGATGCCGTTGGTGCTCAGGGCAGCGATAGAGCCGGTCGCCAGGTTCTTCACCTGGTCGGTGGTCAGTGCAGCAACCTGTGCGGAGCCCAGAGCAGCGATGGTGCTGGTCTTGATCGCGTTCAGGTCTTGCGTCTGCAGGGCAGCCACATCGTCGGTGCTCAGGGCAGCGAACTGCGCGCTGGTCAGCACGTTAGCCTGCTGGGTGCTCAGGGCGACAACCTGGTCGGTCGTCAGTGCCTTCACCTGGTTGGTCGACAGGGCAGCGATTGCCGAAGTCTTCAGGTTAGCGAAGTCAGCGGTTTCCAGAGCAGCGATGTTGTTGGTGCTCAGTGCTGCAACC
>NZ_JBFRDW010000008.1:0-25771 GCF_052113985.1 Pseudoduganella sp. RAF53_2
GAAGAGACACCACATGAAGACCCCGCAAAAGAAGCTGTTGCTGTCCTCGATTTCCCTTGCCGTTTTGACCCTGGTCAATCAAGTGCAAGCGGCCGATCAAGCACCCGAAGCCCAGGTTTCGGCTGAATCCCAGCCGCAAGCCAAGGAAGTGCAGCAAGAAGTGCAACAAGTGGTTGTGACCGGCGTGGCCGCCTCGCGCGGCGTGCGCAAACTCGATTCCGCCTTCTCCATTACCACCGCGACCGAAGAACAACTCAAATCCGCGTCGCCAAGCAGCACCGCTGACGTGATGAAGCTGGTGCCTGGTGTGTATGCGGAAGCGACCGGCGGCCAGTCCGGCGCCAATATCGAGGTGCGCGGCTTCCCATCGGGTTCCGACTCGCCTTTCGTGTCCGTGCAAATGCAGGGCAATCCGATTTATCCGGTGCCAACCCTGTCCTTTTTCGAGGGTTCTTCCGCTTTCCGCCTGGATGACACCATCGACCACGTCGAAGTGCTGCGCGGCGGTCCGAGCACCATTTTCTCCAGCGGCCAGCCGGGCGCGACCATGAACTTCATCCTGAAGAAAGGTTCCGACACCCCGGAAGGTTCGATCCGCTTCACCACCGGCACCGGTGAACTGCGCCGGGTCGACATGTTCTACGGCGGCAAGATCTCCGACGGCTGGTACGGCACCATCGGCGGCTTCTACCGCAACACCAATGGCGTGCGCGACGCCGGCTTCCYGGCCGACAAAGGCGGCCAGATCACCGCCACCCTTACCCGCAAGCTGGACCAGGGCGAACTGACCCTGTATGCGCGCCGTACCGACGACAAGAACGCCTTCTACACGGGCGTGCCGCTGATCTCCAGCAACGAAGGCCACACCATCAGCGAATTCCCCGGCTTCGATCCGCTCAAGGGCACCCTGATGAGCAACGAGATGCGCCGCTTCACCGTGGAAGCTGCGCCGGGCAAGACCCTGAACTTCGACCTGGGCGATGGCCGCGGCCTGAAGTCCACCGTGTTCGGCGCCGAGTTCGACCAGAACCTGCAGGGCTGGAATGTATCCAACAAGTTCAACTACTTCGACGGCGATCTGAATACCGTGGCCATGTTCACGGGTAATAATCCGCTGAAGATGTCCGATTACAACGCCGCCGCGCTGAAGGCCAATGGCGGCACCGTCGCTACCGCAACCTACCTGGACGGCACGCCAGTGTCGGGCGACCAGCAAGTGGTGCAGGCTGGCCTGTGGGCGGTGCAGAAGAAACTGCAATCGTTCACCGACGAAATCCGCGTCAGCAAGGAATGGATCAAGGACAACACCGTCACCATCGGTGGCTACTTCGCGAACTACTCGTCGGACGATGTGTGGTATCTGGGTAACAGCCACCTGATGACCGCCGTGCCGAACGCGCGCCTGATCAACGTCACTTTAAACAACGGCGTGATCGTGTCGAAGAACGGTACCGACGGCAATGTCTTCTACGCGCCGGTGGCGAGCTATGACGGCAGCAATACCGCCTTCTACATCGCCAACGAATGGAAGGTGAACGACCGCATCAAGATCGATGGCGGCGTGCGCCGCGAGCGCCAGAAACTGGATGCCACCATTTCCAACCTGACCAGCGCCGACACGGACAACAACCCGCTGACCGTGTACAACAACAATACCTCGATGCCGAACGGCTCGAACACGGCGCTGACCCGCACCGACACCGCCAACTCCTTCACCATCGGCGGCAATTACAAGCTGGCGCAGGACATGAGCGTGTTTGTGCGCGCCAACCAGGGCCACACCTTCGTCGCGTTTGACGATCTGCGCAACACCGGCACCCAGGCTAAAGTCGACGACCGCGGCATCCTGCCGACGCCGAAGATCAAGCAGTATGAAGTGGGCTTCAAGACCGCCAATCCGCTGTACAGCGCCTACATCAACTACTTCCACACCGATTTCGAAGGTATCGCCTTCCAGCAGATTCTGGCGAATGGCCAGATCCTGAATTCGATCTCCGGTTCCAAGGGTGATGGTGTGGAATTCGAACTGGCCGTGCGTCCGATCCGCGACCTGACCCTGACCCTGACCGGCGACTGGCAGGATTCGAAGTACAAGGACAATCCTGACACCGACGGCAAACGCGTGCAGCGCCAGCCGAAGTACCAGTTCCGCTTCACGCCGACCTATCGCATCCCGTTTGGCGACGGCAATGCTGTGAAGCTGTACGGTACCTACACCTACATCGGCTCGCGCTGGGCTGACCAGGCCAACCTGCAGTATCTGCCGTCCTACAAGACGGTGGACGCGGGCGCCCTGTTCACCATTGGCGAAAAGATCGAACTGCGCCTGTCCGGCACCAACCTGTCGAACGAACTGGGCCTGACTGAAGGTAACTCGCGCCTGACCACCGGCGGCACCGGCCCGATCAATGCACGTCCGCTGTTTGGCCGTACCTGGGAAGCGTCTCTGATGTACCGCTTCTAAAAGTTTCTGTTCCCTTGTAGTTCCCCTCGGGGCAGCACGGAATCCAAGGCCGGGCTGCCCCTTTTTTTGGGCGAWTGCCTTTTCGATAAAGATGGCCTAACCTGAGATTGGTGCCCGAAAGGGTCCTTTTGAGGTGAAATCGTGGCCGTTTCCCTGACTTCCCTGAACTCATTGCAGTCCGCCGTGGCCGTTGCCGAGCGCAAGGTCCAGGAAAGCCGCGCCCAGGTGGCACGCGATGAGGACCGGCTGGACGCCAGCCGCGCCGAACTCGACACGGAAAACCAAACCCTGTCCCGCACCCAGCGCGACAGCGCCCAGGCTCAGGCGGCGGCGACGCCAACCCTGCCCACTCCGCGCCTCGACAGCGCAATCGAAATTCAGGTCCCGCCCAGCCTGCAAGCCAAGACGCCCACCGTCAACACGCTGGGCCAGACCATCGGCAAGTTTATTGACGAAGTAGCCTAAGGCGCGCTTTTCAGGGCGAGCAAGGCACGCGTGGCTGGCGGGAAGCCAGCAGCTGCGGCTCGCTCAAACAGGCGCTGGGCCTTTTCCTTGTCTCGCTCGACGCCGCGGCCGTCGGCGTAACATTGGCCCAGCTGGTACTGGGCATAGCGGTTCTGCTTTTCCGCCGCCTGCTCCAGCAGGGGGATCGCTTCCGCCACGCCAGCATCGTCGCGCATCAGGATCGCCGCATACATTGCCTGCCCGGCAGGCGAGCCTTGCGCGGCGGACTTGCGCAGCCACTCGCGGGCTTCGGCGGGGTCCCGGCCTTGCATTTGCAGGAACTGGCCCAGCGCAAGCTGCGCCTCGGCTGAATTCTTTTCCGCTGCGCGGCGCAGCCAAGCCTCGGCACCAGCGAGATCCGGCCCATCCTTGCTCATGGTCAGCTGATAGGCCAGCGCCAATTGGGCACGCACATGGCCTTGCTCTGCCGCCAGGCGCAGTAATTCGACGGCTTTGACAGGGTCTTTCGGTTCCGACGCCAGTAACACACCGGCAGCCTTGAACTGCGCTTCGGCATCGCCCTGCTCCGCCTCGGCCAGCACTCGTGCGCGCCTTGCCGCTTGTTGTTCGGGTGATAGTGCGCCTTCCAGCGTCCAGACATACTGCATCTTCATCCATTCCGGCTGGGTGCGGCCGACCTGGGATGGCGGGGTGAACTTGCACTTTTCAAGGCCGTCGCGTGCCGCATAATCGAGCAGCGGATGGCCGCTGGAGGTCACGACTTTCGACTCCAGCACCGTGCCGTCCAAACCAATYAGGAAAGCCAGCGTGACCCGGCCCGTCTCTTCGCGGCGCAGCGATTCCTGCGGCCACACCGGCTTGGGGCAGCTGTTGAGATCAACCGTGATCGCCTTGGTCCGGACCGGATCGGCGACGCGGCCTTCGTCCGCCCAGGCAGAGGTGCAGAGAAGGGCTACCAGCAGAAGTTTGGTGTGCATGAATTATCAAAAAGGTAATTATGCACGCCATTGTAGCGGCCTACTCGTGCGTGCGCCACCATTGCGTGGTGCCAGTTGGCGCGGCGATATCGAGCGCTTCACCGATGGCGGGCGTCGCCAGTTCCTGCTTGCGCTCGGCGGCCAGCTCGCTGATGCGCTCGAAAGGGTCGTGCCAGCTGTGCATCGCGAGGTCGAAAGTGCCGTTGTGGATGGGCATCAGGACTTTGCCGCGCAGGTCGATGTGGGCCTGCATGGTTTCTTCGGGCTGCATGTGCACGTCCGGCCACATCGGGTCGTAGGCGCCGGTTTCCATCAGTGTCAGGTCGAAGGGACCGTACTGGTCGCCGATTTCCTTGAAGCCCTTAAAGTAGCCTGAGTCGCCGCTGAAGAAGATGCGCTGTTCGCCGCTCTGGATCACCCAGGAGCACCAAAGCGTCTCGTTCCCGTCGAACGGCGTGCGGCCGGAGAAGTGCTGGGCCGGAGTGGACGTCAGGGTGACGCTGCCGGCCTTGGTGGTTTGCCACCAGTCCAGCTGGCGCACTTTTTCGGCGGGGATGCCCCACTTAACAAGCGTATCGCCCACGCCCAGCGGAGTGATGAAGAACTCGGTCTTGGCCGCCAGCTTGCGCACGGCCGCGTAATCGAGGTGGTCGTAGTGGTTGTGCGACAGGATCACGCCCTTGATCGGCGGCAATTCGTCGATGCCGATGGGCGGCTGATGGAAGCGTGCCGGACCAGCCCACTGCACGGGCGAGGCGCGCTCCGAAAACACCGGATCGGTCAGCCACAGTTCGCCGTTCAGCTTGAGCAACACTGTGGAATGGCCAAGGCGGTACAGCGTATTGTCAGGCGCAGCAGCCAATTCAACGCTAGTGAGCGCTCGCACTCCGATCTCGTAGCGAGGCACCGTATCGTCCGGTTTGTCGAATAACACCTTCCACATGATTTTCAAGGTCTGGCTAACGCCCATCTTGCGCATGGCTGCGGCATTGCGGAATTTGCCACCCCGGCGCAGGGATGGCGTAGTAATTGCGGGACGCTTCAGGGTCAGGCTGGACATGGAACACTCCGTGTGTGGAAAGTACACTACACAGTGTAGTTTCTATTTTTTGAAAAGTAAACTCCCCGGTGTAAAATTCACTCATGAACGAAAAACTGACCGACCGCAAACGCGCTGCCATCATCGAGGCCGCGCTGGGGGAATTTCGCGCCAACGGCTTCGAAGCCACCAGCATGGACCGCATCGCGGCGGCGGCCTGCGTATCCAAGCGCACCGTCTACAACCACTTCCCTTCCAAGGACGAGCTGTTCGAGCAGATCCTGCTGGAGCTGTGGAACTGCAGTGCGGCGCTGAATGCGATCGGTTATCAGTCCAGCCAGCCGCTGCGCGCGCAGCTTCTGGAGCTGATGCGCCAGAAAATGATGCTGCTGCGTGATCCCTACTTCCTGGATCTGGCCAGGGTGGCGATTGCCGAAGCGGTCCACAGCCCGCAACGGGCGCTGGACATGGTGGCCAAGCTGGGCTCAAAAGAAGAAGGCGTGGCGGTCTTCGTGCGTGCAGCCCAGGCGGACGGCAAGCTGAAAGCGGGCGATCCCGCCTTTATCGCCATGACCCTGCAGGGTCTGCTGAAAAGTTTTGCCTTCTGGCCGCAGGTGGCCATGGGCCAGCCGCCGCTGGCGGAAGACCAGCAGGAGGCGATCATYACGACCGCCGTCGATATGTTCCTCGKCTACTTCGCCGTTTAAGCGAAGCGCACGGCGTAAGCCGGCGGCAGCGTGGTGGAGATGGTCTGCCAGTGTTCGCCGCCATCATCCGACAGCCAGCAGCCACCCGTGGTGGACGCCATCAGCAGCGTCTTGCCATCCTCGGCCACCGCCAGACCGTGGCGATACACCAGGTCGTAGCAATGCTCCTGCGGCAGTCCGCTGCGCTGCGTATCGAAGGACGCCCCGCCATCGCTGGTGCGGTTGACCGCCAGCGCGGCATCAATCGGCACGCGCTGCTGGTCCGCCACGCCCGGCGCGAACCACGCCTTGCTGCCGTCCTGCGGATGCACGGCCACTGCAAAGCCGAAACTCGATAGCGGCGCCTGCGCTTCCACCCAGGTCTGCGCATTGTCGGTCGAGTACCAGATGCCGCAGTGATGCTGGCACCAGAGCTTATCGGGATCGCCGGCGCTGCGCACGATGCGGTGCGGGTCCTGCGCGGGACCATCATCCTGCATCTCGGGCGGCATATAGCGCGCAGCCATGCCCTTGGTACGCAGCTGCCAAGTTGCGCCGCCATCCTGCGTCAGCCACGCGCCGCCGCAGGACACGCCCACCAGCACCGATTGGCTGTCGCGCGGATCGACGCAGATGCTGTGAATGCCCGGTACGTCATAACCGCCGCCAAACCAGTTCGGGCGCGACTCCTGGTTCCACAACGACTCCACCAGCTGCCAGCTTTCGCCGCGGTCATTGGAGCGGAACAGGCCACCGGGCAAGGTACCGGCCCACAGCACGCCCGGCTGGTCGACGCCGCCCGCCTCCAGGGACCAGATCTGTTTCAGCGACCACGCCGTCTTGTCCTCGCTGTCCGCCGGCTTTTCGGGATACACCGGCACCGCGATTTCCTTCCATTCGGTGACGCCCTTATCGCGGCGATGCAGCTTGGCGCCGAAGTGGCCGAGATTCAGCGCCGCGTACAGCGCGCCGTCGCGCGCATCGTGCAGCACCATGCTGACCGGTTCACCGAGGAAGTGGATGCCGCCGATGGCCCATTCGCCATTGCGCTTTTCCAGTTCGAACAAGCCCTTGCGGGTCGCCACGTATGCACGGTCTGCCATGTCAGCCTCCTGAAAGTGCCTGCAATATGTAGATCTTGGAATCGGGTTGCAGCGGGTCGTCCAGTTTCTCGCGGTCGCGCGTGCGTTTGCCGTCAATGAAGATGACGACGTTCTCGCGCAAATGGCCCTGGTCGTCCAGCACATAGGCGCCCAGGCGTGCATTGTCCGCAAAGGCGCCATCCAGGGCCGCACGCAAATCCACTGCCTGCGTGCTCAAGGTGGGCACGGGCAGGAAGCGAGCCAGCTGCTGGGTGAAGATGATCTGCGCCATGCGCCAGATTCTAGCGCTAAAATGAAGCCAGGCGAACTATGGGAGCCGCGCATGCCGATTACCCAGCAAGATCTCGAAGTGTTGATGCACGAAGTGGAGCAGGAAGACCCGATCGATTTCGCCGACCTCCCCTTCAAGGAGGATGAATTACGCAGCCTGGTGGCGAGCCACCTGTGCGAAATGGCCGACGCGATGGACAGCTTCAGCGAAGAAGACCGCCGCATGACCTTGTTGGCGGTAGCGGCCAAGCTGGTGCTGGAGAATATGGTGCTGCACATCCAGCTGCTGCGCCGCCACGGCCTGCCGCTGAACGAGCAGACCGAGGCGCTGCTGATGCGCCTGCGCAAAGGCAAAGAAGAATGATCAGCGCTTCCCGAAGACTTTCAATGCATCGCTCATGGTGCCGCGGTTGAAGGTCCAGGTGGCGACCATGTAGACCACCGCACCGGCCGCGATCTCCGTCACCAGCATTGTCAGGTGGACGGCCTTGCCGTCCATGGCGCGGCGCAGCGCCTCCACGGCCACATACATCGTGGCGCCGCAAGCGACCGCAGGCGCTATACGCATGGCCACGGTGCCCATTGTCAGTTCGACCGCCGACAGCATGCGGTGGGCGTTGATCAACAGCGTAATCGGATAAGCGATCAGCCATGCCATCGCCACACCCATAATGCCCCACTGACAGCCGATGTAGAAGGCCGGTGGCATGATGATGCAGTTGACGATGCCGTTGTAAAAGCCGATTTCCGGACGGCCGATGGCGTTCGTCACCGTCGGCAGGAAGCCGACCATGGTACGGAACGGCATCATCAGCGTCAGTGCGCGCAGCGGGAAGACGGCGTCCTGCCAATTCTCGCCCAGCAGCACTAGTACGATTTCATTGGCGGTGGCGGACATGCCCCAGGAAACGGGGAAGGCGATCAAACTCAGAAGGCTGAACAGCTTGAGCAGCTGCTGGCGGATCAGTTCACGCTGGTCCTGGAAGCGCGCCAGTGCCGGGAAGGCGACCTGGTTCAGGATGGCCGTCACGCGCTGCACCGGCAGCGACGCCAGGTGCATGGCCACCGAGTACGCACCCAGCACCTTGCCGCCGAGGACGCGGCCGATAATCATCACGTCCACCTGCACATAGAACATCCACAGGCAGCGCGACAGCATCATCATGCCGCCGAAAGCCAGCAGCGGCCGCATGCCGTCGAATTTGAAGATCGGCAGATGCGGAAAAGGTTCGGCAATATTCAGTGCCACCGTGCGCCACACAACGCCGGCCAGATTACCCAGCACCAGCGACCATACGCCAGAACCTGTCAGCGCCAGCACCAGAGTGGTCACGCTGGCCAGGATGGCGGCACTCAGCTCAACCAGCGAGCGCTTCTTGTATTCCAGCTTGCGCTCCATCTGCACTTCCGAAATCATGCCCAGCGGGACCAGCAGGAATTGCAGCGACATCACGTACAGCACAGGACCCAGCTTCGGTTCCGAGTAGAACGAGGTCAGGAAAGGCGTGGCTGCGCACTGCATCAGGCACAGGCTGACGTTGATGAGGGTGAAGAAACCCATTGCCTGGCGCAGCTGCCGCGTGCTGATTTCCTGCGCCTGCACCAGCGCCTGCCCCAGTCCCAGTTCGGCCAGCATGCCGAGAAGAGAGGCTGCAGCCGTCGCCATCGCCATCAGGCCGTAATCCGCCGGCGACAGCAAGCGCATGACGATAATGGTGATGGCCCAGGTCAGGATCTGGCCACCGAATTTAGCACCTGCCGTCCATTTCAGGCCCGTCAGGACTTGCGCATTCAAACTCATTCAATCAATCCTTGTTTATACTCGCGCCGCATCCTGCGTCAGATTGCGTGCCAGACGCAGCACGAAGCGCACCGGGTTGCGGTCCCATGGCGTGAAGCGCGGCAGCTGGAACAGGTCCGGCCCCTTGCGCGCTGCGCCCCAGGCGGTGGACACGGCGGCCTCGAAGCCGAGGCTGYGCACCATGTCCACATGTTCGGCAAGATAGTCTTCGCCCGGCTTGCCGTTCGGGTAGGCGAACAGCGATACCGGTGCACCCAGCATGGCTTCCAGCGCCTGCTTGCCTTCTGCGATTTCGCGCTGCGCCTGTTCCGGCGGCAGCTTGGCCAGGATGGGGTGATTCACCGTGTGGGCGCCAATGCCCATGCCTGCCGCCTGCAGCTTGTGCAGCTGGGCGGTGGTCATCATCAGATCGTCGGGCAGCGGTGTGCCTGCCAGTTCGGCCAGGCGATTCACCTGCTGCAGGCGTTCTTCCATCGGCAGATATTTCAACTGGCCGATCAGGGCCGGAATAGCACGGCGGCGGTCGGCAATCGTGTACAGCGGATGACTTCCTAGTCCCAGCGACGTCGCATCGAGCACGCCGTCCGGCGCAAGGCGCACGGTCTCGATCACGCTGTCGTTCCACATGCGGCCGCCGTTCAGAAAACCGGTGGCGACAAAGAAGGTGGCGTGCAGGCCATGCTGCTGCAGCACAGGCAAGGCCACTTCCGCGTTGTCGGCATAGCCGTCGTCAAAGGTGATGCAGGCGGCACGGCGCGGCAGCTTGCCGGCGCGGGTCAGCTTGATCGCCTCTTGCAGTGGCAACACGTTGAAGCGCGATTTCAGCAGCGCCAGTTGCGCGCTGAATTCTGCACGATCCACTTCATCGGGGAACAGCGGGTCCTTCTGCGGCAGCACGCGGTGATAGATCAGGATGGACAGGCCACGCGATCCACCAGGCGACAGCACGCCAAGCAAGCCCTTTTCCAGCAAAGGCACGCCGCCCTCAGATCGCTTCACGGGCGTCTCCCTGCAGTTCTTTTTCCCGGTCGCGTTCAATGCGCGCCGCTTCGGCTGCTTCGGTCCTGCGTTCGTTCAGCTGCTTCGCCACCAGTTCGCGGATGGCGACCATGGCCATCATCAGGTAATACGGAACATCGAAGTAGGCCAGGCTTAAGAATGCTCCGCCCACCATGAAGCCGATAATACTTACTTGAATCATCCGTGCCAGCCTTGTCGCCCAGTCCAGCGAAGGAACGTGCGCCGCATGCCGGATCACCCAAGTGCCACATCGCCAAGTGTAGAAATACAGCAGCAGATAAATGAGCAAGCCCACGTAGCCATGCTCGCCCAGAACCTGGAAGTAGATACTGTGCGCCGCATGGACATCTTCCGGAATCGGCGCGTATTTCTGGAACACCTGCGGATCGTAGATCTCGAATCCGCCGCCCGTCAGCGGACGTTCCGCCGCCAGATTCATGGCCATCTGCCAGGCATTGATACGGCCCATCGCCGAGCTGTCCTGCTCATAAGTGTTGATGGTATCGATACGGCTGTGCCACTGCTCCGGCATGAAAACCAGCACAAGCGGAGCGGCCACCACGATAATCGCACCCAGTACCGCCTTGTTGCTGCTCTTCATCCAGAGGAACAGCACCATCGCCGCCATGGCGATCGCCGCCCCGCGCGAATAGGAGGCCAGCGAAGCCAGTGCGCACAGGCCGATCGAAGCCCACATGCCGCGGCGGCCCCATTTGTTCGGGATGGATGGAATGAAGTACATCATCAGCGGCACAATCATGATCAGCGCCAGGGCGATCTCGTTGTTACCGTCGATGAAGGTGCCGGATGGCCCCCACACGCGGTACTGGCCACCGTTACGAATAGTGAACAGGCCGCCCTTCACGCCGTAATAGCCGATTGAGAACACAATCGTCCCGATCATCCACTCGATGTGCTGGCGCGTGCGCACCAGCATCATGACGACCAGGGTCATGCCCATGATCTTCAGCACCTTGATCAGCTGCGGCCCAATCTGTTCCACATTGATTGCAAAGGCTGAACTGACACACATCCACAATATGAAGGCCATCAGCGCCGCAACCACGGGCGACATCGGCATCCTGATCTCTTTGGGCTTGGCCACCATGGCCAGCACGGTCACGCCGGCGATAATCGCGGCAAACGGAAATTCGCGTGCAAAGCCCCAACCCTGCGAGTGCGGATTCATCACACTGATCCAGACCCACATCACCATGCCGAACCATGGCTTCTTGAAGATGTAGGGTATCGATGCGAACACCAGCACGGTGACGAGTATGTCCCTCATGTTCCTGTTTTCCCCGTTTCTACCTTGCTGACGACATAGCGGAATTTGCCCGACTTTTCGGGCGCAATGGCTTCCACCTGCTCCACTTCCACATTCACTGCCGCGCCCAGGCGCGCGCGGAAACCGGCGACGATTTTACCGCGCAGCGCTTCATCCAGCGGCGATTCCAGCACCACCTGCACGCGCGTCAGGTCCAGGCTTTCCTGCACAATCTTGAAGGCCTTCACCTGCGGCAGGTCGCGCAGGATATAGACCAGCGCCAGGCCGTGCATCACCGTGCCATCCCGTGCGACCAGGAAGTCGGTGCTGCGGCCTTGAATCTCTTTCAGCAGCGGCAGGCCGCGCCCGCATTTGCATGGTTCGGTCCCCAGCACGCCCACATCGCCGGTGCGATAGCGGATGAAGGGGAAATCGCCCGTGGCCAAGTGAGTGACGACGATCTCTCCCGCCTGGCCCGGCGCAACCGGCTGGCCCTGCGCATCGAGCGTTTCGACAATGATATCTTCCGCCGTGATATGCATGCTGCCGTCCGGGCACTGGTGGGCGATGAAGCCGGCATCGCGTCCGCCATAGCCGTTGGCCACCGGGCAGCCGAATACGGACTCGATCTGCTGCCGCTGTTCCTCATACAGGCGCTCGGAGGTGACGAAGGCGACTTTGATGCCCAGATCGTCCATACGCTGACCGCGCGCCTTGGCGTGTCGCGCGATGTGCGACAGCGCTGAGGGATAGCCGAACAGCATGCGCGGCTTCTGCTCGCGAATGCGGGCAATAAAGCCATCCAGCTTCGCTTCCGACATTTCGAAGGCCGGCAGCAGGCGGGTGCGCAGCAGCTTGTCGCGGACTATGCGCACGCGGTCCTGGGCRCCCAGTTCGATGGGCGAGCCCCAGACCACGATTTCCGGATCGCCGATGTCCACGCCCCACCAGCGGGTGGCGCGCCATTTTGCCGCCACGTCGTGACTCACGCGCTCTTTGCCAATGTAGAAGATCAGCGGCTCGCCGCTGGAACCACCCGTGTTGAAGCGGGACAGGCCAACAGCGTCTTCCGCTTTCAGACAGTCGCTGTGCTGGCGAATAGTCGCCTTATCAGTCAATGGCAAGCGGCGCAGGCCGTCCAGCGAATGCAGATCGCGCGAGGGATCGAAACCCAGTTGCGCGAACAGATCGCGGTAATACGGCACCTTGCTTTGCACGCGCAGCAGCAGGCGGCGCAAGCGCTGCAGCTGCAGATCGTGCAGCCGGGTGGCTGGCCACCACTGGGACTCTTCCATCTGCTTGCGCGCGGCGACCGTGCTGTGCTGCTTCAGGCGCTCGTGCAGCGGGAAGATCAGATTCGAAACAAGGGCGGTGTACATCATGGCTGGCTCACTGCGTTGGCAGCGCGCGGGGCAAGCACGCTTTGGTAGACGCCCAGCAGGCGCGGGCGCACATTCGCCCAGATAAATTGCTGCACATGGCGCTGACCCGCTTCGCGCAGGCTTGCCGCCAGTGTAGGTTCGGCGGCAAGGCGCAGGATGGCATCCGCCATCGCTTGCGGCGACGCCGGCGGCACCAGCAACGCGGTATGGCCGTCCTCCACCAGATAAGGTACTCCACCAACATTGGTGCTGATCACGGGTACGCCGCAGGCCAGTGCCTCCAGCACGGAGTTCGGCATATTGTCGACCAGGCTGCAGTTCAGCATGGCGTCGGCATTACGATACAGGGTGGCCATGCCGTGGTTATCGACACGGCCCGTAAACGTGACGGCATCCTCCAGTTCCAGCTCCGCGGTCAGCGCTTCCAGCTCCGCGCGCAGCGGCCCGGAACCGGCAATCACCAGCGTAGCATGCGGATGCGTCTTGCGCACGATGGCCAGTGCGCGCAGTGCGCAGGCATTGTCGTAGATCGCTTCCAGATTACGCGCGACCAGCAGGCGCAGTGCCTGTGGCGGGGCTGGTTCCTGCGCCGCGCTGAAGCGCTCCAGGTTGATGATGTTGGGGACGATCTGCGCAGCGAAGCCGTACTTGCCGAACACGTGCTCCAGGAAGCCGGACGGCACGATCAGTGCATTGGCGCGCGACAGCGTGGCGCGCACGGCGCCTTGAGAGCGCGAGAGGAAGGTATCGGCCTCGCCGCCCCGGTAATTGACCACCACTGGCGTCCCGCGCAGCCGCGCAATGACGATTGCCGGTGCCGAAAACAGATGCCACGACCAGCCGGAGTTGGCCATGACATGAAAGACCTGCACGCGCCCGGCGGCACGCCACAGCGATGCCAGGTAAGGCACGAGACGGAATACGGCACGCACGCCCTTGAGTTTCTCGGCCCAGGCCGGACGATAAGGTGCATTGACCTGGATGGTTTCCACCTCCAGGCCTTCGCTGCGCAGCAGGGATGCAAGCTGCAAGGTCTGATTGGCCATGCCGCCCGAGGGCGGCGGCAGCGGACCTACCAGGCCAATGCGCAAGGCGACTTGTGCCGCCTGCGTCATGACACGCCCGCGATGGCTGGCGAAACGATGCCGCCGTACACGCGCCGATAGCGCGCCACGCTGGCGGCCCAGCTGCGCTCCGCTTCGACAAAGTGGCGGCCGCGCTGGCGGAATTCCGCCCATTGCTGCGGCGCGTCCAGCAGCGCCAGCACTTTTTCCGCCAGGGCTTGTGGATCGCCCGCCTTGAACAGCACGCCGGTGCGGCCGTCTTCGATCAATTCCTTATGGCCACCGACGTCGGACGCCACCATCAGGCGGCCCTGCGCCATGGCTTCCAGCGGCTTGAGCGGCGTCACCAGATCGGTCAGCCGCATCTTGTGGCGCGGGTAGCACAGCACATCGACCAGGTTGTAATAGCGCTGCACTTCGCTATGCGGCACGCGGCCGGTGAAAATCACCTGGTCCGTAACACCAAGGTCTTTCGCCTGCTGGCGCAAGGCCGCGTCTTGCGGACCGCCACCGACCAGCAGCACGCGGATCTCCGGGCGCTTGGCCAGCATGGAAGGCAGTGCATTGAGCAGAATATCCAGCCCTTCGTATGCGTAGAAGGAGCCGATAAAGCCCAGCACTGTCTTGCCTTCCAGGCCAAGCTGCTGCGCCAGCGCTTCGTCGCGCACGCCGTCGGTGCTGAAATCGCCGATATCGACGGCATTCGGAATCACTTCGATCTTTTGCGATGGGATGCCGCGGCTGATGATTTCGGCGCGCAGCCCTTCGCAGATCGTTGTGGCGGCATTGACGCGTTTCAGCGCCCAGGTTTCCATGCCGCGCGTGAGGCGGTAACGCAGCCCCCACTCTTTGCTGGTGCCGTGGTCCACGGCCGCGTCTTCCCAGAAGGCGCGGATCTCGTACACAACGGGAATGCCCAGCTTGCGGCCGACGCGCAGGGCCGCCACAGCGTTCAGTGCGGGCGAGTGAGCGTGGATCACATCCGGCTTCACTTCCTTCGCCACTTCCATCAGGCGCGTGGCCAGTGCGTCAATGACTGCCAGCTGGTTCAGCACCGGCAATTTGGACAGCGCACCGCGGGCAGGTGGCGTGCGGTAGAAAGCCAGACCATCCACCTCTTCGCGTGCCGCCTTGACATCGCCCTGCTTCGGGCTGGTGATGTGATAGGTTTCCCAGCCCAGCGCGCGCTGCGCCTGCAGGATGGAACGCGTGCGGAAGGTATAGCCGCTGTGCAGCGGAATCGAATGGTCCAGCACATGCAGGATACGGATACTCATGCCTGCATCTCTTTTCTCAGGAATGCTTCAAACATCAGCAGTGTCCAGATCGGCGCGCTGTAATCGCGGCGGCCGGACTGGTGCTGTTCCACCATCTCCTGCAGGAAGGCCTGGTTGAAGATGCCGGTCGACGCTAGGTTAGGACCCAGCAGCGATTCCTTCACGCGTCCACGCAGCGGACCGCGGAACCACGCCGCCAGCGGCACGGCAAAACCCTGCTTCTTGCGGTACAGGATATCGTTCGGCAGATACTGCTCCATGCTCTTCTTGAAGATGTACTTGCCTTCACCGCCCTTCAGCTTCATCTCGGGCGGCAGGCCCGAAATCCACTCGACCAGCTTGTGGTCCWGCAGCGGCACGCGCACTTCCAGCGCATGCGCCATGCTGGCGCGGTCCACCTTGGTCAGGATGTCGCCCGGCAGATAGGTCTTCATGTCCAGATACTGGATCATCGACAGCGGATCGTCGGTCGGCGATTTGTCCGCATGGCCACGCATCACGTCGATGGCGCGGTAGCCTTGCAGCTTGCTGCGGAAGCTGTCCGAGAACAGCTGCTTGCGCATGGCGTCGGTCATGATGGATACACCATGGAAGTAGCCTTCCACCAGATCGCGCGACAGCGCTTCAAACGTGGTCTTGGCGCGGAACACGCGCGGCGCCCAGTCGGCCTTCGGATACAGGCGGCCCAGAGTGCCGAACACCGGCTTGCGCAGGCCGGTCGGAATGCGGCCACGAACACTCTCTTCCGCCATTGCATAGCGGTAGCGGCGGTAGCCCGCCAGATTCTCGTCGCCGCCGTCTCCGGACAAAGCAACGGTAACGCGCTTGCGCGCCAGCTGGCACACGCGGTAGGTCGGAATCGCCGAGCTGTCGGCATATGGTTCGTCGTACAGGCCGGCCAGCGTATCGAGCAGGGCGTAATCGTCGGTGTCGACCGTTTCCACGAAGTGATCGGTCTTGTACTGCTCCGCCACTTGCTGCGCATAGGCCGATTCGTCGTAAGCCTTGTCGTTGAAGGCGATCGAGCAAGTGTGCACGGGACCGTCGGAAAGGCCGGCCATCATCGCCACCACAGCCGACGAGTCGACCCCGCCGGACAGGAAGGCGCCCAGCGGCACTTCAGCGACCAGGCGAATCTTCACCGCTTCGCGCAGGCGCTCCACCAGTTCGCCGCGCGCATCGCTTTCGGTCATCGCGTGATGCGGCTTGAACGGCACATCCCAGAACTGCGTCGGTTCCGCCAGCGGCGCGCCCACTTTCTGGGTCAGGCGGAAGCCCGGCGACAGCTTCAGTGCGCCCTTGTAAATCGTCTTCGGCTCCGGCACATAGCCGTAAGCGAAATAGTCTTCCACAGCGCGCGGATCGATTTCGTGCGACAGCGAAGGATGCATGCGTAGCGCTTTCAGCTCGGAGCTGAAGCCGAACCAGCCGTCCGGCGTCATTGCGTAATACAGTGGCTTCACGCCGAGACGGTCGCGCGCCAGGAACATCACCTGCTGGTTGCGGTCCCACAGGCCGATGGCGAACATGCCTCTGAAATGGTCGACGCAATCTTCGCCCCATTGCTCCCAGGCGTGTACGATTACTTCGGTGTCGCTCTTGGTCTTGAAGGTGTGGCCGAGCTCCTTCAGCTCCGCGGTCAGTTCGCGGTAGTTGTAGATCTCACCGTTGTAGCAGACCATCACGCTGCCGTCTTCATTGCCCAGCGGCTGCTGGCCCATGGCGATGTCGATCACCGACAGGCGGCGGTGGCCGAAGCCCACGCCCGGCTCGATGTAGATGTCGCCTTCGTCCGGACCGCGATGGTGCTGCGTGTCGTTCATGCGGCGCAGCAGCGCCTCGTCAATCGCACGCCCGCCGCGCGCGTCCAGGATGCCTACTATTCCGCACATGATGGAATTGCCCTTCTAGTCTTGATCTTGCGTTCGCACAGGGTGTCGTACATGCCCTGATAGGCAGCCACCATGGCCGCCATGCTGTACTTGCGATGCACCCGTTCGCGTCCTGCCTGTCCATGCGCCTGCGCCAATGCCGGCGCGGTCACGTATTGTTCCAGCGCTGCGGCCATCGCAGCGGGATTCGATGGCGGCACCAGGATACCGGTCACGCCATCGTCGATTACTTCGGGAATGCCGCCTACGCGCGTGCCTACCACCGGCAGGCTGCTTGCCATGGCTTCCAGCGCAGACCCGGGCGTGCCCTCGGCGATCGAGGACATCGCGAAAACATCAAAGCTGCGCAGGATGTCCGGCACGTCCGTGCGCGCTCCCGGCAGCCACACCACATCGGCKACGCCTGCATCGGCGGCCCTTGCGCGCATCTTCTCCAGCAGCGGCCCGTCGCCGACGATCGCCAGGCGCAGACGTGGGCGCAGCGCCGGTTGGCGCTCGCGCAGCTGGATGAAAGCGTCGAGCAAGGTGGCGTGGTCTTTCACATCCTGGATGCGGCCCACGGCGCCAATCACGATATCGTCCGTACCGAAGAAGGGACGCGCTTCGCCCTGCGTGCGCGGACGGAAGCGCTCCGCATCGATGCCGTTGCCCAGCATGCGGCTCTTGTGTTCAGGGACGCCGATCACTTCGCGGTTCCACACTTCCATCGCCGCCGAATTGGCGTAGCAGACGTCGTAGAACGGCAGCATCAAACGGCGCAGCATATTGTGCTTGCGGTTGGTGCCGTGCGGGTCATTGTGATCGCGGCCATGGGCGCCGTTGACGCGCACCGGCACGCCCGCCAATAACGCGGCCGGCGCGTATTCGATGGCGGACAGGTTATAGCTGTGCAGCACGGCCGGCTGCAGCTGGCGCAGCAGGCGCCACAGCTTTGCATGCGTATGCAAGGACAGGCCTGCCTGCTTATCGAGCGCGTGTACCTCCACCCCCGGCTTGGCAATCTTCTTGGCGAACTCCGGATTGAAGCCCGTCAGGCACACCACCGCATGCCGATAGTGCTCGGCAGGCATGCGGTTGATGCGCTCCACCATGAGCGTTTCCAGCCCGCCGAAATCGAGGCGGTAGATCAGGTGGACGATGAGCGGGATGTCATTCATGGCGGCGTGGCTGCTTCAATGCCTCTTGTTGCTGGCAAGCGCGGCATCCAGCGGAGTGAGGTTGCTATTCAGAAACTCCCGCATCGCGGCACGCGCATTGTCGGGTTTTTCGTCGTATTGTGAGAATACCATCACTACTGCGCCATCGCCGCTACCCGCGAGTAACTTTTGTTTCATTTGTAGCAATTTGCCAACGTAGTTGCTGCTGGTCATTTTTCCGCCGATCCAGTACCAGTGCCACACCAGCATGCGGCGGCCGCCCACCCCGCCGGACAGCACGGTTTCGCTCACTTCAACGGTCTGGCCGGCGATGGTTTCCGTGCGTCGGGCGCTGGAGGATTCGTGCAGGCCGTCGTGATCCCAGCCGAGGCGGTTGCTCGAGCTGATCAGTTTGGCGCCATCCACCTGGTCGCGGTAATAACGTACTTCAATGCCCACCGGGCTGCTGCTCGTTGCGTGGAAGCTGCGCAGCTGGCCACTGGCCTGCGGGTAATCCGGCTCCCAGCTGGTGAACGCTTCCGCCGCCGGCGCGGCAGGATGGAATTGCACCAGTTGAACCGCCGGCGCGGCGCCGTTGTCTTCCACATAGTGCGCATAGGCCGGCCAGACGCCGGCTGCCGCCAGCAATGCCAGGGCGGCGGCGGCAATCCTCGGCACCGGCACAGCTGCCATAGCGACAGGCGCAGGCGCCGCGCTGGCGCGCGCAGGTTCTTCGCGGTCCTCGCGCCAGAAGCTGCCGATCCAGAACAGCAGCAGCATCACCAGACCGAAGAACACCCAGCCATAAATCAGATGGTCGACGCCCACCGCCAGCTTCATCCCGCTCAGGTGGCCAATCATCACGATCATGTAAGCGCGCATGCCGTTGGCCAGTACCGGCACCACGCAGGCTGCCAGCACAAACAGGCCCTGGCGCCAGCGGCTGCGGTACGTCAGGTGGGCGTACAGAAAGCCCAGCGTAATCGAAGAAATCAGGTAGCGCAGGCCGCTGCACGCTTCCACCACGGACCAGTTCCCGGACGGGATGCTGAAGCTGTTCCCTTCGCGCAGCACGGGAATGCCGGTCATGCGCAGCGCATCGATGGTGAAGTTGGCAGTGACTTCGATCAGCGGCGGAATCAGGCTTTCGCCGACCGGAACGCCGAACAGAATGAAGAGCAGCGGGAAGGCGGCCGCGCGCGCGATGCGGGTGCCTAGCAAGGTCAGTACCGTCAGCGGCATCATGGCGGCGAAAGCGTACTGCTTCACGATCTGCACTTCGACCAAATCTGCCAGCAGCCAGGCCACGCCGCAGCCGGCCACCAGGATCAGGCCGGGCCAGAAAGGTTTGACGGGCAGCGTCTCCAGCACATCTCGCTGACGCCAGATCAGCCACAAACTGATTGGCAGGATCACATAGCCGTGCGCGAAGGTGCCGGAGCGCTCCCAGATCGCCACGATGGAGGCGGCGGTGCTCCAGTAAATCAGGATGGGCAGCAGCATGACTGCCGCCACCAGCAAGGCATTGCGCATGCCGTTCGGTGCGGCGGCTTTTCCCTGTGTGCCCGGCGAGGCGGCAGCGTCTTGCGCAACAGCGGCTGGGCGTTCGGTCTGGAGGATGTTCATGCCTGGGTCCATGCAGTGGAGGCGGCGTGCGGCGCCGCACCGGTGGCCACGCCGGCAGTACCGGGCGGCGTATCAATGAGAGTGTCCAGCGGCGCCAGGCGGGCATCCCAGCTATAGGACGCTTCCACCCGCGCGCGCGCGGCATTGCCAATGGCGACAAGCGATGCGGCGGAGCCGGACAGCGCGGTAGTGATGGCGGCGATCGTTTGTGGCGCATCCGCCGCCAGCAGCAGCTCGCGGCCGGGATGCGCGTCAATGCCTTCCAGGGCCTGCGGCGTGACCACCACGGTCTTCGCCATGGACATCGCTTCCAGCACCTTGTTCTGAATGCCGCGTGCAATGCGCAGCGGCGCGACCGAGAGCGCCGCATGCTGCACATAAGGCCGCACATCAGGCACCGTGCCGGTGACGTGTACGCCCGGCAGACCCGCCAGCGCCAGCACTTCCGGCGCAGGACGCGCCCCAACGATATAGAAACTCACGCCGCTCAATGCGGGCAGCACTTCCTTGGCGAACCACTGCACCGCATCCACATTGGGCCAGTAATCCATGGCGCCGCAGAACACCAGCGCGCGTTCATCGGGCGCGTAGGGATTCGCATGCGCAGCCGGCGCGAAATAGCTGGTGTCGACGCCATTGCTGAACCAGCCGATGCGCGCACTGCTTTCCGGCGCCAGGCGGCGGAACAGGTCCGCTTCCGGCGCCGAGACCAGCAGCGACGCATCCGTGGTGGCGGCAATGTGGCGCTCGTAACGCAGCAGGCGGTCCGCTTCGTAGCGGTACAGCATGCTGGCCGGCCAGGCTTTCTTGGCGGCGTACTGCGCCCATTTGTCCGAATCGACATCGCAGAAATCCACGATGCGGCGCGCCTGTGCGTACGGCTCGGCATACTGCGCCATCGGCGAGGAGAACACCACGATACGGCGGATATTCTTTTCGCGCATCGTCGCGTCGACCCATTGCCGCAAACCGGCATCGCGGTAGTAATCCAGCGACAGCGAGCGGTTGCCGAGTAAGGCGCCCAGGCTGCGCACGCGCGCGGCGCGCGGATTCAGCGCGGCGAAGTGGCTGGAGGCGCACACCGCCTGCACGGTCGGCACATGCTGCCAGTCGTCAGCATCATCCACGAAGGTCGCCAGATGCACGCGATAGCGCCTGGCAAGATGCTTGAGCAAATGCCAGGAACGTATCTTGTCCCCCTTGTTCGGCGGATAGGGGATACGGTGCACCAGCAACAGCAGGTCGTCCACGATTTACCCCAGGTCTTTGACGATGTGCGGCCCGAGCATATTTGCCAGCGGCAGCGGCATCTTTTGCCACAGCTTGATGAAGAGCTGATACTTCGGGTTCAGCGGGTTCACATCCGGCAGCTCGCTCGATGCGAACAGCTGGTAGCCATAGGGCAGCGGCTGCGCCGTGAAGCCCCAGTTCTTCTTGAAATCGAAAGCCCCTGTGCCTTTCTTGCTGCGGCCGAAGTCGAACAGGCGATAGCCCTTCGCAGCCGACGCCTGCATCAGGTTCCAGTACATGAAGTCATTGCCCGCCACGTCGCGCGCGATCGGCATGCCGCCGCCGTAGTAAGGCAGCACCTCATCGCGGAAGAAGAAGCTCAGCACACCGGCCACCAGCTTCTCGTCCTGCATGATCACGCGCACTTCGCAGTCGTCGCCGAATTCTTTCTTCAGCAGGGCGAAATATTTTTTCGAGAATACCGGCGTGCCCAGGCGATGCACGCTGTTCGAATAGGCCGTGAAGAAGCGCTCGACGTTATCGTCCACTTCGCCGCGCAGTTCGAACTTGATGCCCTTGCGGACCATCGCGCGCTGCTTGCGCGGGATGGCGTTCATGTTTTCTTCGTCGTCCGCGCTGATGGCCTTGCGGAAGGTGTAGTACAGATCCTTGCCCAGCCACTTCGGATCACCTTCGTTGGCTGCCGCGTAGTTGTGGTATTCCAGATGGCCCACGCCCAGCGACGCGGCCAGTTCTTCGGCGGCCGCATCCAGCAGCTTGCGCGCGGCTTCCGTCTCGGCTGCCACGCCGCCATACACGCAGAATGGCAGCGAGATTAGGGAGTGGCCGAACATGCGGCTCTTGATTTGCGCCAGCGGCAGCACGCCTGTGATTTCGCCGTTTTCTTCAACATAGAAGAACCAGGTCTTGTGGCCAAAGGCTTGTTCGATCACGCGCTGCCAGCCGGCGCGGTGGAAGAAGGTGGCGCACGGCGCTTTCTGCACGAAAGCGTCCCAGCGTGCGCACTCCTCGGCGCCACTGCCCAGCAGCTGCACCAGCGGCGCGGGCGTATGCAGCAACGGCGCCGGCGACGGCGCAGCCGACGTGGCGGCAGCATTGGCCAGCACGGTCGCGGCCTCGGCTTCCGCCCGGGCCCGCGCTGCGCGGCGTTCGGCCGCGGCTTCGATGATCGAGGTCATGATTGCCCCAGGAAGATCCGGTCCATGCGGTCCCACGCGAAGTCGCGCGTCAGGGACCTGATTCGTGCGTCCATCTTGTCCAGATTGACGTAATGGCGGAAACGCGTCTTGAGGCCGATGCCCTCAGGACGTGGCTGGCCCGGGTCCAACTCCCACGGATGGAAGTAGAAGATCGCAGGCTGGCCGTCTTCGCGGTTCACGCGGCGCATCATGCGGCGCGACAGGGAGTACGGCAGCAGGCGGAAGTAACCGCCGCCACCGGCAGGCAGATTGCGCTGGCCGATGCGCACGGTGGTGATCGGCACTTCCAGCAAGCCCTGCTCTCCGTTCGGGTGGAAAGCAAAGCGCGGCGCGTCCGGCATGCCGTAGTGGTCATGCTGGATCGGATAAATCGAGGAGCTGTAACGGTAGCCCGCTTCCTGCAGCACATCCAGCGCCCACAGATTGCCGGGACCGATGGAGAAGCTCGGCGCACGGTAACCCAGCACGCGCTCGCCGCCCAGGTCTTCCAGGATGCCTTTGCTGCGCGCCACATCGTCCATGAATTCTTCGCGCGACTGGTCCGACGCGCGCAGGTGGCCGTAGCCATGGCTGGCCAGTTCGTGGCCGCCGGCGACAATGCGCTTGATCATTTGCGGATAGCGCTCGGCGATCCAGCCCAGGGTAAAGAAGGTGCCTTTGGCGCCGCCCGTTTCCAGAATGCCGAGGATGCGCTCGATGTTCGCTTCGACGCGGCATTCGCGTGCAGGCCAGCTGTCGCGCGGAATGTGGGGTGCAAAGGCGGAGACCTGGAAGTAGTCTTCCACGTCGATCGTCATCGCATTGCGGACGGGCGCGTTCATGTCGGCTTACTCCCGGGCCTTCAGCCAGTCCAGCACAATGGCGGCAATGCGCTCCGCAGCGCGGCCATCCCAGTAATGCGGCACGCGGCCGGCTTTGCCGCCGCCGGACATCAGCTCATCATACGCTGCCATGATGTGGGCCGGGTCGTTGCCGGCGATGGTATTGGTGCCTTCGTCCACCGTGATGGGGCGCTCGGTGTTGTTGCGCAGCGTGATGCACGGCGTGCCCAGCGCAGTCGTCTCTTCCTGGATGCCGCCGGAGTCAGTCAGCACCACGCGTGCATCCTTCAYCAGGCCCAGCATCTCCAGATAGCCCATCGGCGGCAGCAGCAGCACGTCCGGACGGTCCAGCAGCTGCGACAGGCCGAACTTCTCGATGGTGGCCTTGGTGCGCGGGTGCACCGGGAAGATCACCGGCGTGCGCTCGCTGATGGCGGCAGCCGTTTCCAGCAGGCCGCGCAGAATTGCAGGGTCGTCCACATTGGATGGACGGTGCAGGGTCAGCACCGCGTAGCCGTTCTTGTGGCTGTCCAGGAAACCAGGACGGCCCGCATCGGCGGCGATCTTGTCGACCGGGATGGCGCGCGCCAGATTGGCACGCAAGGTATCGATCATCACGTTGCCGACGAAGTGGATGCGCTCTTTCGCAATGCCCTCCTTCAGCAGATTCTCTTCGCCGCTTTCCTCGGTGGTGAACAGCAGGTCGGACAGCTGGTCGGTCAGCAGGCGATTGATTTCTTCCGGCATGGCGCGGTCGAAGCTGCGCAGGCCCGCTTCCACGTGGATCACCGGCACGGTCTTCTTCGCTGCCACCAGGGCGCAGGCGATGGTGGAGTTGACGTCGCCCACCACCAGCACGGCGGCCGGCTGCACCTCATCGACGGCCGGTTCGAAGCGCTTCATCACTTCGGCGGTCTGCTGGGCGTGGCTGGCCGAGCCGACTTCGAGGTTGATGTCCGGGCTCGGTATGCCCAGCGCGTCGAAATACTGCTGGTTCATGGCCACGTCGTAATGCTGGCCAGTGTGCACCAGCTTGGCCTCGACCTGCGGGCCGAGTTTGGCGAAGGCCGCCATGATGGGGGCCATTTTCATGAAATTCGGGCGGGCGCCAACCACGCACAGGATACGGTACGGTTTCATTCGTTGTTATCGAGATTCAGGTTGGTGGCCGGCGAGCGCACGATCTTCTTCAGGATCGACAGTACCGAAACCAGGGATTTTTCAAGGCGCATCATGCGCTCGTCCAGCACCGCAGGATACTGGTTGCTGAACATTTGGTCCGGCTCGAAAGCCATCTGGTCGTTGCTCTGGGCCTGCGGTGCCGCCGGCGCAGGTTCCGCCGGCGGAGGCTGGAATTCCTGCTGGATGTCGCGGATCACGGTGTCCACATCGGTGTCCGTGAATTCGTGCATCTCTTCCAGGAAGCCCATCAGCAGCAGGCGGTCCATCAGGTGATTGGTCTTGCGCGGAATGCCGCCGGTGTACTCGTAGACCGCCGCATGCGCGGCCGGGCTGATCATCGGATCGTTCTGCCAGCCCACGGTTTTCAGACGGTGCTCGATATAGGCCTGGCTTTCCGTGCCGTCCATCGGACCGAGATGGTAGGTCGCGATGACACGCTGGCGCAGCTGCTGCATGCCGGGGCTGTGCAGGGTCGCGCGGAACTCCGGCTGGCCGAGCAGGAAGGTCTGCAACAGGGATTTGTCGTCGGTCTGGAAATTGGACAGCATGCGCAATTCTTCCACCACCTTCGGCGTCAGGTTCTGCGCTTCGTCAACCACCAGCAGCGCGCGCTTGCCCTCCTGGCCGCAGCTGCGCAGGAAGGTTTCCAGGCGTCCCAGCAGGGTGGTCTTGCTGGCCGTGTCTTCACAAGGCAGGCCAAAGCCGCCCACCACGCCGCGCAGGATGTCGTCGGAATCGAGGTGGGTGTTGACCAGGTGGCAGGTAACGATGCGGTCGGACGCAATCTGGTTGAACAGATTGCGCACCAGGGTGGTCTTGCCCGCGCCTACATCGCCGGTAATGACGATGAAGCCCTCGCCTTGCGACAGGCCATACTCCAGGTAAGCCATGGCCCGCTTGTGGCCTTTGCTGCCGAAGAAGAAATGAGGATCGGGACGAAGACGGAAGGGCTTGTCGCTCAGCCCATAGTAGCTTTCATACATGGCACTGCTGCTCCGCTTAGAATTTCATCGCGAGTCCGACCGCTACCGCGTTTTCGGTATAGGGACGGGCGTCGGTACCAAAGGACGTGCCGCGAATACGGCGCACTTCGGCGATTCCTGACAGCTTTTGCGCAAACTGGCGGGTCAGGAAAAAGCTCAGTTGGCGATTATTGTCCACCCGCCCCGTGGTCACAGACTTGATCCGGTAGGCTGTCGCCGACAGGGTAGACTGAGTACGCGGGCCGAGCTTGTAGTTCAGAGAGGCATTGATGCCCGTCTGGTCGGTGTTGTCGTTCAGGGCAGAATTCTGGCTGCCCAGCAGATTGCTATCCACGTTCACGTTCGACAGCGCCTCGCGCTGAGTGCGGAAGACATTGATCACGGCCGAGCTGTGCGCCAGTTCGATGGCGGTGGAGGCCATGAACTGCTTCTGCAGCTGGTAGCGGTTGCTGAAGTAATTGATCGCGTTGGGCAGCGAGGCCGGCAGTCCGGTCGCGGCAATATAAGCCTGGATGGCGGCCGCGCGTGCCACCGGGTCCGGCATGCTGGTGGCGAACAGGTGGTCCAGCAGCGCGGCCGTGTTCACCGCCGACGGCAGAATGAACTGCGAACGGGTATTGGTGACCGAATCGTCGTAGCTGATATTCCATACCGTGCCGCGGCTGCGATGCTGGATCGACAGCATATAGCTCGGACCATAGAAACGGTGGCCCGCGTTGGCCTGTACCGAGGTGCGCGACGAAGGTGTCCACTGAAAACCACCCGACCAGGATGCGCCCTGCGTGGCGCCGCCCAGCGCGTTGTAGTCATACTTGTCGTAGCCGCCATTGACGCTCATATTGAACTGGTCCGACATCAGATAGCGC
>NZ_JBFRDW010000009.1:0-24994 GCF_052113985.1 Pseudoduganella sp. RAF53_2
GGATGAAGAGCAGCGATAGCCTGATCAAAGGCAGGTTAAAGCCGGCGGCTTACGAAGCGTTCGCGCGCTACCTGAATCGCTATGTGGACGTCATGAAAGAGGAAGGGGTACCGATCTTTGCCCTGACGCTGCAAAACGAACCGCACTTCGAACCGGAGAATTACCCGGGCATGCGGGTCGATCCGGCCGCACGCGCGGCCTTCATCGGCGGCTATCTCGGGCCTCGCCTGGCGGCGGAAAACCCGGGCACCTTGCTGTTTGACTGGGATCACAACTGGGACGAACCGGATTCGCCATCGGCGGTCCTGGCCGATTCGAAGGCAGCATCGTACGTGAGCGGCGTGGCATGGCACTGCTATGCCGGCGGCGTGGACGCGCAAGCCAAGGTGCACAGCAAATTCCCCAACAAGGACGTGTGGTTTACCGAGTGTTCCGGCGGACGCTGGGCGTCGGATTGGTCGGCGAACCTGCAATATTTCGTGCGCACCCTGGTCATCGACAGCACACGTAACTGGGCACGCGGCGTACTGTTCTGGAATCTTGCGCTGGATGAAACGGATGGTCCCCACCTCGGCGGCTGTAACAACTGCCGCGGTGTCGTCACGATCGACTCGCACAGTGGCGAGATCACGCGCAACGTCGAGTATTACGCGCTGGCTCATGCCAGCCGCTTTGTGAGGCCGGGTGCGCGGCGAATTGCCTCCAGCGACAGCGCCGGCGATCTGGCCCACGTGGCCTTCAAGAATCCCGACCGCTCGATCGCCCTGCTGGTAGCGAATGCAGCGGGCGAGTCCCGCATATTTTCCGTGCGCGTCGGCGCGCGCAATTTCCGCTATACGCTGCCTGGCCGCAGCGTAGCGACTTTTACCTGGAATGGAGGAGCCGGATGGCCGGACAAGTAAGCAACAGAAGACAAGCAATGAAACTCATGTGCGGCGCCGGTTTGGCAGCCTGCCTGCCCGCGCTGCCGGGACTGGCCCGGGCGGCAGCGCCATCACAGCCCTGGACGGTCTACACGACCGCACAAGACAGCGGCAAGCGCTTCGCAGCGCAGACCTTGCCAATGCCGAGCGCCGCCAGCCAGCCGCTTGAAACGGAAACGGCGGTGTTTGTCGATACGCGCAAGGAATTCCAGAAGATCTTCGGCTTTGGCGGCGCGGTGACCGATGCCGTGGCCGAAGTCTATGCAAAGCTGAAACCGGCTGCACAAGACGCATTCCTCACGGCCTACTTTGATCCTCGCCAGGGCCTCGGCTACAACGTGGTACGCACCACCATCCACAGCTCCGACTTCAGCAGCGGCAGCTATACCTATGTGCGCGACGGCGACCGTGGACTGGAGTCGTTCAGCATCGAGCATGATCTGAAGTACCGGGTGCCCTTGCTGCGCAAAGCGCTCGCCGCAGCGGTGTCGCAGGGCAACCAGGTCCGTGTGTTTGCCAGCCCCTGGAGCGCGCCGGGATGGATGAAGTCCAACGGCAGCATGCTGCACGGCGGGACGCTGCTGCCAGCCTACCGCGATGTGTGGGCGCAGTACATGGTGAAGTTCGTGCAGACCTACGAAAAGGCGGGCATTCCGCTGTGGGGCCTGTCGGTGCAAAACGAACCGATGGCAACGCAGAAATGGGAATCGATGATCTACACGGCGGAAGACGAAACACGCTTCCTGGCCGACCACCTGGGACCGGCGCTCAAGCAGGCCGGCCTTGGCGACAAAAAGCTGATTGTGTGGGACCACAACCGCGATTTATTGCCTCAGCGTGCAGCGCATATTTTGTCCGACGCCAAGGCGCGGCAATATATCTGGGGTGTGGGTTTCCACTGGTACGAAACCTGGACCAAGGGACAGCCCATGCATCGCAATGTCGCGGCCATGCACGAGGCTTACCCCGACATGAATTTCCTGCTGACGGAGGCGACGGTCGAGAAATTCGATGCATCGAAGCTGCAGTCCTGGTCCAATGGTGAGCGCTATGGCAGTGAAATCATTGGCGACCTGAACGCCGGTGCCGTTGGCTGGGTGGATTGGAATATGCTGCTGGACAGCCGCGGCGGACCCAATCACGTCGGTAATTACTGCTTTGCTCCCTTGCATGCCAGCGATGACGGTGAACTGATCTTCACCCCGAGCTACGCCTATCTGGGCCACTTCTCGCGTTACATTCGCCCGGAGGCGCGCCGCGTCAGCGCTGCAGCGAGCCGCAGTACGCTCGATACCGTCGCTTTCCGCAATGCCGATGGCAGTGTGGCGATCGTTGTGATGAACCGTAGCAGCGAGCCGCAGCGTTACCGCCTTGCGATCGATGGCCTGGAAGTGCCGGTGGAGATTCCGGCGCATGCAATCCAGACGGTGGTGCGATAAGGGGACTCAGGCTGCCAGGACCAGGCAGCCAAGCTTGAATGGCGTCTCCTTGCCGCGCATGAGCGTGGCGAGGAGATTGGCTGTGCCGCAGGCGAAAGTGAAGCCGAGCGGGCCGTGGCCGACGTTGAGCCACAGATTGGAATACTGGGTGGCGCCGATGATCGGCGCGGAATTCGGCGTGGCGGGACGCAGGCCAGCCCAGGCTTCGGCGTGGTCGTAGTCGGCCGCGTGCGGTATGGTGGTGCGGGCCAGCCTGGTGAGGCCGGCGATGCGGTGCTGGTCGATGGACGTGTCTTCGCCCACCATGTCCACCATCGCCGCAATGCGCAGGTTGGAGCCGATGCGTGCGTACAAGGTCTTGCGTTCGAAGTCCGTCACGCTGATTTCAGGCGCGCGGTCGCCTGCGCGGATCGGCGCGGTCAGGCTGTAGCCCTTCAGCGGATACATGGGCAGGTAAATGTCGGCGGTGGCGGCCAGGTTGCGGCTCTGGATGCCGGCGGCCAGCACGAACTGGTCGGCTGCGATCCAGCCAGCGCTGGTTTCGATGGCAGACACCTTGCCGCCTTCCGTGAAGATCGAACGCGCTTCGGCGTGCACGATGCCTTCGAAGCGTGGATGCGACATCAGGCGCTTTTCCAGTGCGAGGCAGAAGGCGTGGCAATCCGCGACGGCTTCGCCGCTGTTGAAGATGCCGCCAGCCAGCGATGGCGCGAGTTCAGCCAGCGCAGGTTCCATTTGCGCGGTTTCAGCACCGTTCAGCACTACGCGGTTGCCTTCCGAATCCGGCTTGGCGACAGCTTTCTTGAATGCTTTTTCAGAGCGGTACACCACCAGCTTGCCCGCGTCACGCCAGGAAAACTCGGACAGCGGAATCGTCATTTCAAGCTGCGCCATCGATTGACGGCTCAGCTCACCCAGCTCCAGCAGCTTGGCGGTGGTGCGCGCGTTGTCGGTCGCATTGCAGTTGGCGAGGAACTGCGCCAGCCAGCGCCACTGGCGCATATCGGCTTCGGGACGGAAGCGCAGCGGACCGGCTTCCTGGAAGATCCATTCCAGTGCCTTCAGCGGCACGCCGGCATCGGCCAGCGGCGAGACGTAGCGATAGCTCAGCTGCCCGCCATTGCGCGCGCTGGCCGCGCTGCCGACGGTCGGCGCTTTTTCGAGCAACGTCACGCGATAGCCTGCTTCCAGTAGCCACCAGGCCGAAGTGAGGCCCACGACACCGCCACCGATCACGACTACTTGCTGTGCTTCTTGCTGCATTACGCCTCGCTAAGGCCTATGTAGGGCCGGGTTTCTCTTGATGACAGATTAACGGCGCGCCGACACATGTCGCCAATTAAACTTCTTTCGGCGGCCATAACCTCTGGTCATGAGGCGTCGCCGCGCACGGCGGATCAATGATCCGCCCTACGGCATCGTGGGGCGTATTCGATCGGCGCGTAGGGCGGGTCATTCGAGCCGCCGTCTAGCGGCCGTCGCCCAGCACGGCGCGCTTGTAGAGGGCATCCAGAATGAGTTCTTCGGTACGGGTGTGGGCGGAGTAAGTGCCCGGATAAGCATCCGGATCGCTGGCGAAGCCACCGATCAGCGACACCAGTCCATTTTTATTTTGCAGATCGACCACAAAAGTGGAGATCAAACCATACGCTTCGCCCAAGTGGCCAACCGCATTGAAACCGCCGCCGGACACTAGCCGGTTGCCCTTGCCCGGCTCATTATCGAAGCGCTGCGTGCCCAGCCCCCAGCTGTGATACAGGCCTTTCAGCGTATCGCCGTTCTTGCCGTTGTAGTGCCACTGTTCAGAGAACATGGTCTTCAGCGACTCGGGCTTGAGGATTTGCTTGCCCTCGTAACGCCCGTTATTGATCAGCATGAGCATGATCTTGCCCATATCGCCAGCCGAGATGCGCATGCCGCCGGTCGGGCTGAACAGCGTGCCGTTAGTGCCGATCTGGTAATGGTCAACACCCGCGGGCTGCTGCGGCGGCGTGACGCCGAAGTCATCCACCTGCGCGATCCACGGTCCTTTCGCGTCCCAGATTTCGGTATCACGCGTGCGGCGGCGGTACAGCGTGGCGGTATCGGACACTTCCTGTGCCGTGAACTCGGCAGGGTTGTAGCCACCGTGCAGGCCCATTGGCGTCAACAGCAGGCGCTTCATCAGGCGGTCGAAGCGCTCGCCGCTGGCGCGCTCCATCAGCGTGCCGATCACGCCCCAGTTCAGATTGCAGTAGGTGAAGTATTCGCCGGGCGCACCGTCCTTCGCAAACATCTCGCCCTTGCCGTAGCGCTTACCACCAGACAGCAGCACTTCGCGCAAGTCGGTATCGGTGCCCCAGAAATAGCCTGCATCGTCGCGCAGCGTGGAGGTATGGCTGAGCAGCGTGCGCAGGGTGATCGGCTTGTCGGGATAAGCGGGATTGCGGACCGGATAGCCCAGCACGGTGCTGATATCCGCATCCAGATTCAGCTTGCCCTCTTCGACCAGCTTCATCACGCCGAAGGTGGTCATCATCTTGGAGATGGAGGCGATGCGGAACATCGTCGTTGGCGTGACCGGCGCTGTGGCGCCGTTACCGGCAGTATCAATGCGGCGCAGGCCGAACTGCTGCTGGTAGGAGACTTTGCCATCGCGGATCGCCAGCACCGACAAGCCGGAAAGCGGGCGCTGCGCATCGTTGACGATTGCCGCCAGCTCGCGGTCCAGCACCGCAGTGGGCGTGACGGTTGCAGGCCCGGCCGCCATCACATGGCTCATTCCGCCCAGCAGTATCGCTCCAATCAGCGCGCGCATCGTCATTCAGCCTCCTGTGTTTGTTATGTCAAAAAGCATACGTTGGAGGCGGCCACAGGGGCCAATGAAAACTGATTATGCGCACATAACCATCTGGCATATGTAACAAAAAATCAGCGTGAAAAGCTCATCGCTATTAAACTACTGCATAACAGGAGAAATGCAATGAGCCACCCCGGCGCAGAATTCAAACCGGATCTAGAAGATAGTTCACCGCTGTATATGCAGATTGCCCGCAAGTTGAGCGACGATGTGCGCAACGGGCGATATCAGGTCGATCAGGCGCTGCCTTCGGAACGCACGCTGTCCGAGCAGTTGAATGTGTCGCGCGTGACGGCGCGAAAGGCTATCGACCAGCTGGTCGAGCAAGGGCTGGTCGTGCGCCGCCGCGGTTCGGGCAACTACATCGCGCCGCGCATTGAGCAGCCACTGTCCAATCTCTCCAGCTTCTCCGAACAGCTGCAGCAGCGCGGCTACAAGCCCAGCTCGCGCTGGCTGAAGCGCGCCATTGTTACCGCCAGCGCGGACGAGCAGATGAGCCTTGGCCTGTCGCCCAACACCAAGGTCGCGCGCCTGGAGCGGCTGCGCCTGGCGGACGATGTCGTCATGGCCTACGAGGTGAGCGTGCTGCTGCAAAGCGCCGTGCCGCGTCCCGAAGAAATCGGCGACTCGCTGTATCAATATCTGGAATCGGTCGGCAAAGCGCCCGTGCGCGCGCTGCAGCACATTCGCGCCATGAACGCGCCGGCCGAGCTGGCGGAGCGGCTGGAAGTGCCGGAAGGCCAGGCCGTGCTCTTCATCACCCGTATCGCCTATCTGGATTCGGGCGAGGCGGTGGAGCTGACCCATTCCTACTGCCGCAGCGACCATTACGATTTCGTCGCGGAGATGCGCCGCGCCGCATAACCTGGTGTAATGCCCATGTATCTTCCTTTCATGGGCTGGGCGGATGATTTGGTATTACACTGGTCTTCATCATGCTAAAAACCGAAACCCCCAGTAGCCTGCATACCGGGCTCGACCAATACCCTACAGAACAGCTGGTTGCCGCTTTCGTAGACGACCAGCTCAACGCGGTGCAGGCAGTCCGCAACGCCGCCCCTTCCATCGCAAAAGCTATTACCGCAGCAGTACCACGCATCGAAGCGGGCGGGCGCCTGCTCTACGTGGGCGCGGGCACGTCCGGCCGCCTCGGCGTGCYGGATAGCGTGGAGCTGTACCCGACTTTCTCCTGGCCGCACGGGCGCGCGCTGGCGCTGCTGGCAGGCGGCGAGTCGGCCATGTTCCAGGCCGTCGAAGGCGCAGAAGATGACCGCGAGCAGGGCGCAGTTGACCTGCAAGGACTGAAGCCGACGCCGAACGATGTCGTGCTGCTGCTGGCTGCCTCCGGCGGCACCCCATACGTGCTGGGCGCGCTGCATGCCGCGCGCGCAATCGGCGCACTGACCATTGGTATCGCCAACAACGTGGATGCGCCGGTCGCGAACGAGGCCGAAGTGGGCATCACGCTGGACACCGGTTCCGAAGTTATCTCCGGCAGCACGCGCCTGAAAGCGGGCACCTCGCAGAAGATCGTGCTGAACACAATCTCCAGCGCCATCATGGTCCGCCTGAACAAAGTCTACGGAAACTTGATGGTAGACTTGAAGCCGACCAACGCGAAGCTGTTCGCGCGCACCGTGCGCCTGACCATGCACGCGACCGGCGCCGATGAAGCGTCGGCCCGCAGCGCGCTGGAGCAGTGCGGCTTCCACGTGAAGGTAGCCGTGGTCGCACTCCTGAAAAAAGTAAACGTACAGCAGGCGGAGACCCTGCTGGATCAAGCGAAAGGAAGCGTCCGCGGAGCGCTTTCCGCATAAAACAAAAGGAACGCATGGAACAAGCGCAGCAACGCAACCCATGGTGGTGGGTGCCCTCACTCTATTTCGGTCAAGGCATCCCCTACTTCGCCGTGATGGCCTTGTCCACGACGATGTACAAGAACACCGGTATCTCCAATACCGACATCGCGTTCTACACTTCCTGGCTGTACCTGCCCTGGATCATCAAGCCRCTCTGGTCGCCGATCGTTGAAATGTTCGGCACCAAGCGCGCCTGGGTGGTCGTGCTGCAGATGGTGATTGCCGCATCGCTGGCCGCCGTCGCCTTCACGACACCGCTGCCGCATTTCTTCCAGCTAAGCCTTGCCGCCATGTGGCTGATCGCCTTCAGCTCCGCCACGCACGACATCGCGGCGGACGGCTTCTACATGCTGGGCATGCGTCCCAAGGACCAGGCGGCCTACGTCGGTGTGCGCAGCACCTTCTACCGCGTCGCCAACGTGGCTTGCAACGGTGGCCTGACTTATATCGCCGGTGAGCTGATCAAGCATTCCGGCAATCCGCACCTGGCCTGGGGCATTGTGTTCGGCATCATGGCCGGCGTGTTCGGGCTGCTCGCGTTCTACCACCTGTTCATGCTGCCGAAACCGGCGGTCGATCGCAAGACGGCCACCAGCAGCAACCCGTTCAAGGAATTCTTCGATACCTTCGGCGCCTTCTTCCGCAAGGACGGCATCGTGGTCATCCTGCTCTTCCTGCTGACCTTCCGCCTCGGCGAATCGCAGCTGCTGAAAATGGCGGTGCCCTTCCTGCTGGACCCAGCAGATAAAGGCGGTCTGGGCCTCGACACTTCGGATCTCGGCATCGCCTACGGCACCATCGGCGTAATCTCGCTGACGGTCGGCGGTCTGCTGGGCGGCTGGGTCATTTCGCGTTATGGCCTGAAGCGCTGCCTGTGGCCGATGGCGTTTGCGACGCACTTGCCTGACCTGGTATTCGTCTATCTGTCCCACGCCATGCCGCAGAATTTCGCGCTGATTTCCGCTGCCATCGGCATCGAGCAATTCGGCTACGGCTTCGGCTTTGCGTCCTACCTGATGTTCATGATCATGGTGGCGGAAGGCGCACACAAAACTGCGCACTACGCTATCTGCACCGGCTTCATGGCGCTTGGCATGATGGTGCCGCAGATGGCGAGCGGCGCCATCCAGGAATATCTCGGATACCCGCATTTCTTCATCTGGGCCTGCACGGCGACGATCCCCGCCTTCATCATGACGGCGCTGATCAAAGTGGACCCGGCGTTCGGCCGCGAATAGGTACAATACAGCGCTTCAGCGTTGCGGAGGTTGGTAGTGAGTTTTAGTTCAAAAAGGCGTCTGACCCTTGCGGCGGGTGCGGCGAGCGCGATTTCCGCCATCCTTGCCGCCTGTACCACGCCCATGCCGCCCGATAAAGGCACCGCAACTCCTGCCAGCGGCCCGGCGCCGGCGGGCAGTATGCCTGGCGCCACCACGCAGCCCGGCGCACATCCACCGTTCACCGGCGACCAGCCACCGCCCGCGCCGCGCGAATTTCGCGCCGCCTGGGTGTCGACGGTCGCCAACATCGACTGGCCTAGCCGCAGCAACCTGCCGGTAGCGAAGCAGCAGGCGGAGGTGCTGGCCATCCTCGACCGCGCCAAAGCTCTGAACCTGAACGCTATTGTCTTGCAGGTACGCCCAAGTGCCGACGCGATTTATCCATCGAAGCTTGAGCCATGGTCGGAATACCTGACCGGTGCGCAAGGCCGCGAGCCATCGCCGGCATGGGACCCCCTGCAATTCTGGATCGCCCAGGCACATGCGCGAGGGCTGGAACTGCACGCCTGGTTCAACCCATACCGCGCCCGCCACTCCACCGCCAAATCGCCAAACGCGCGCGACCACATCGCCAACACCAAGCCGCAGGTGGTCAAGCAGTACGGCAAATTCCTGTGGATGGACCCGGGCGAAGAAGCGGCCGCGCAGCAAACGCTGGACGTGATCCTGGACGTGGTGCGCCGCTACGACGTGGACGGCGTCCACATCGACGATTATTTCTATCCCTATCCGATCGAAGCCCCAAGCGCCAACGGTGGCGAAGCCGCCGCGCTGGACGTGCCATCGAACGGCAGCAAGCCGGAACTCGACTTCCCCGACCAGCCGGCCTGGCAACGCTACGTGGCAGGCGGCGGCACGCTGGACCGCGCCGCATGGCGCCGCCAGAACGTGAACCAGCTGATCGAAGCGATCTACAACGGCATTCACAAGGAAAAGGCCTGGGTACGTTTCGGCATCAGCCCCTTCGGCATTGGCCGTCCGGACCGCCGACCGCCCGGCATCCAGGGTTTCAGCCAGTACGACAAGCTGTATGCGGACGCCGAAACCTGGCTGCAAAACGGCTGGCTCGATTACTTCACGCCCCAGCTCTACTGGCCGATTGCCCAGCAAGCGCAAGCCTTCCCGGTGCTGCTCGATTACTGGCAAGGCCAGAACAAACGCGCCCGCCACCTGTGGCCGGGCCTGTACACCAGCCGCATCGACAACACGGATAAGTCCTTCTCGCCGGACGAGATCGTGCAGCAGATCGAGTTGATGCGCAGCCGCGGCACGGTGGACGGCCATGTCCATTTCAGCATCGCCGCGCTGATGCAAAACCGCAAAGGCATTTACGACCAGCTGAAAGCCGTCAGCTACCAGAGCGCCGCGCTGGTGCCGACTTCGCCCTGGCTGGGCAGCGAAGCGCCGGCCGCGCCAACTGTCGCAGTCAAGCGCAATGGCAGCGGCCTGGCCATCGCTTTGGGCACGGTGCCGAAAGCGACCCAGTTCGCCATCTGGGCGCGTTATGGCGACGAATGGCGCTTTGTGGTGGCGCCGGCCACGCGCAGCGAAGTGGTGCTGACGGACGATGGCGGCGTGCCGGCACGCTCTGTCGTCGTGACGGCGGTCGATCGCCTCGGGAATGAGAGCGCGCGCGTCGCGGCGACCTTATAACCTCAAGGAATGAGAGCCGTGCAAGCTTTCATGTGAACTTGTCAAGGAACGGTCTTAAACTTACGCGATCATGGGCAATTCCGATTCCGACCGTTCACTTGGACTGGGCATAGACGCCGGCGGCACGCAAACGCGCTGGGCGCTCGCTGAGCCATCCGGGAACATTGTCGCCGAAGGCACGGTCGCGGGACTCTCCGCCCTGATGATGGCCAAACCCGCTGGCCGAGAACAAGTGCACGCCATCTTCGCTGAACTGGCCAAGGACGTGCTGGATTCCGGGAAGCCTCTGCGCGTGTGCGCAGGGCTGACGGGCTTCGGGGGCGATGGCAATGTGCTGCTGGGCTGGCTGTCCGACCTCCTCGATGTGCGCCTGGACGCCATCACCATCTGCAACGATATCGAAATCGCCTACCTCGATGCGTTCGAGCCGGGCGAAGGCTACCTGGTCTACGCCGGCACCGGCTCCATCGCTGCCTTCATCGATGCCGAAGGCGAGTTCCACCGCGCCGGCGGCCGCGGCGTGATGCTGGACGATGCCGGCGGCGGTTTCTGGATCGCCCGTGAAGCCATGCGCCGCATCTGGCGCAACGAGGACGAGCAGCCCGGTTCCTGGACGGATTCGCCCATGGCGCATGCCGTGTTCGACCACGTCGGCGGTAATGACTGGGCCTTCTCCCGTTCCTTCATGTACACCCGCGAGCGTGGTGAAATCGGCAAGCTGGCGCTGGCCGTCGCCATGAGCGCAGGCGCCGATCCGGCCGCGCGCCACATTCTGCTGCAGGCCGGACGCGAACTGGCCCGCCTGGCGCTGGCGCTGGTGTCCCGCTTCGGGCCGCGTCCCATCGTGCTGGCCGGCCGGGCCGCCGAACTGCATCCCCTGATTTTCGAAGCCATGCGCGCTGAACTGCCGCCCGGGCTTGAGCTGAGCAAACAAACTGCCCATCCTCACTACGCGGCTGCCCGCATGGCGGCCCGTCCACGCAACTAAAACATAAGAGACGTCCATGATCAAAAAACTGCTGCTCGCTTCCCTGGTATCCGTGCTGGCCGGCTGCGCCACTCAGCCGCCGACCATCGACCATACGCTCGGCCCGTCGAAGGGACAGAGCAGCCGTGTGCGTTTCATCGTGATTCACTACACCGTGTCCGATCTGCCGCTGGCGATCAAGCAGCTGACCGAAGGTGAAGTCAGCGCTCACTACCTGCTGACCGATGAGGAAAAGCCGAAGTTCTACGCGCTGGTGGATGAAACCCGCTCCGCCTGGCACGCCGGCGTCAGCAGCTGGAAAACCTACACCCAGCTGAACAACAGCTCGGTCGGTATCGAAATCGTGAATCCGGGCTTCAAGGAAACGCCGGAAGGCCGCGTTTGGTATCCGTTCAAGCAAGCCCAGATCGACCAGCTGATCGCCCTGGTCAAACAGATCAAGGAACGCCATAACGTCGCGCCGGAAAACATCCTCGGCCACGCCGACATTGCCCCGCAGCGCAAGCAGGACCCGGGTCCGCTGTTCCCGTGGAAGCAGCTGGCTGACGCCGGCCTGATCACCTGGCCGGACGCCAACGAGGTCGCCTCCAAGCGCGCCATCTACGAAGCCCAGCTGCCGGACGTCGCCTGGTTCCAGAACAAACTGGCCACCCACGGCTATGCCGTACCGCAGACTGGCGTGCTGGATGAGGCCACCCACAATGTGATGGTCACCTTCCAGTCCAAATACCGCCAGAGCAAGTGGGACGGCGTGCCGGATGCGGAAACCGCCGCGATTCTGGACGTGCTGACCACACCGAAGCCGCCTGTTGTGGCTGCCCCGGCGGTGGCTGCACCATCCAAGCCATAAGCATTGCCCCGCGTTGCGCCGCAGGCAGGTTTCCCCTATCCTGCACTGATTCCCGCAGGATTCTGCGGCGTAACGATGAGGAATTGAAGCGATGCGGCTGCGTCATATAGAAGTTTTCCACGCGATCATGCAGGTCGGCACCATCAGCGGCGCCGCGCAGGTTTTGCATATTTCGCAACCGGCAGTGACCAAGGTCTTGCAGCACTGCGAACTGCAACTTGGCATGCCCCTGTTCGAACGCGTGCGCGGCAAGCTCTATCCAAAGCCGGAGGCGCACCGCCTGTTCGCGGAAACCGAAAAGCTGCATCGCGACCTGCAGGGTATCCGCCGTCTCGCTGCCAGCCTGAAGGGGCATGCCGAAGAAACCATTCGTTTGGTGTCCACGCCGACCATTGCGATCAGCGTGCTGCCGCAAGCGATGAGCGCATGGCGCCGCGACTTCCCCGGCGCGCGCTGCGAGCTGGGTACGCACCACACCACCGAAATCGTGAACATGCTGCGGCTGGGCGAGGCTGACCTCGCACTGTCGCTACAGGACCCGCGCCATCCCGGCATCGTCGCCGAGCCGCTGGCGCAAGGCCTGATGACGGTAATCGCCCCGGTGGGAACCTGGCGTGACGAAGAGCTGTCGCAGCCGCTGACGGCCGAAGGGCTGGTGGGCGAACTGATTGGCTACGCCGACACTGACCCGCTGGGCGAGATGGTGGTCGCAGCCTGCGAAGCGCAGGGCCAGCATCCGAATTTCCGCACCGTGGTGCAGACTTACCAGATCGCGCGCTCGCTGGTGGAAGCAGGCAGCGGCATGGCGGTGGTCGATCCGTTCACGGCAGCATCCGCATTATCAACTCGCGTACAGCGCCGCCAATGGGCGCCTGCGATCCCGATCCAGCTTTACCTGCTGACGGCCGGGCACTCGCCGCTGTCGCACGGCGCACGCCAACTGGCCGACAGCATTGCGGCTGCGGCGCGCGCCTGTCTCGAAACAGGAAACACATGAGCCGTACCATCCGCAGCGAAGAGATCCCCGGCAGTCCGGAATTCCGTCACCTGAGCACGATTGCCGATATCGGCATCGATTTGCGCTACGCGACGCCGGACAACTTCGTCGGCCGCGATCTCTATTCGCCGCTGGATTGCGCGTGGCTGCACACTGATGCTGCCGCTGCCATTGAGCGTGTGGTGGCGACGCTTGCCACACGCGCGCCTGGCCACAAGCTGTTGATCCTCGATGCCCTGCGCCCGCATAGCGTGCAGATCGAACTCTGGGACGCCCTGGCCGGAACCGACCTGCAAATGTACCTCGCACCGCCCGAGCGCGGCTCCATTCATTCCTTCGGCATGGCGGTAGACGTGACCATTCTCGATGCGGCTGGACGCGAACTGGATATGGGCACCGGCTTTGACGACATGACCGAGCTGTCGCATCCGATCCTGGAAGAGAAACACCTCGCCAGCGGCGCGCTCACAGCCGCACAAATCGCCAACCGCAAACTGTTGCGCGACGCTATGACCGAAGCCGGCTTCGTCGGCATCAACAGCGAATGGTGGCACTTCGACTGCGGCGACCGCGTTCAAGTGCGCGCCAGCTACGCCAAAGTCCTGTAGTGATAGAGTATTGCCACTCAACTAATGGAGGGGCAATGAACAAACTCAATGCACTCATCTCGAGCCTGCTGCTCGCCGCTGGCGCCGCACACGCTGCCGATACGCAGCCAGGCTGCTATCACGCCAACGAAACGGCTGAGCGCGCAATTGGCTATTGCAGCGCCGTGCGCAATGGGAACCTGCTCTACGTCTCCGGCCACACCGGCAGCGGCGACATGCCGGGCGCCGTGCAGATGGTCTACACAAAGCTCGGCAAAACACTCGCCGCGAACGGCCTGACGTTCGCTGACGTGGTGAAGGAAAACATCTACACGACCGATATGGACGCGCTGGTCAAGGCCAAAGACCTGCGCCTGCCCTTCTACAACAACCATCTGCCCGCCGCCACCTGGATCAGCGTCCAGCGCCTATTTTCGCCCCAGCTGGTCATCGAAGTCGAACTCATCGCTGCCTTCCCGCCGGGGAAGTGAGTTTGCTTGCGCGAGCGCAGAGTCGCTCGGAACCTTGCTGCTTTCCTTTTACTTTCCTGCTGCTTCCGGCAGGGGCGACAACTGATTCGTGCCGGTGTGGGCGGTCCAGTCGATGAGGGCGTCGACGATGCTGCGGCCGACGCCGTTGCCGGCGTGGTCATGGTTGACCATGGCGACGACGATGCACAGTTGGCCGTTCGCGTCAGGGACGTAGCCTGCCACGGCGACAACATCGCGCAAGGTGCCGGTTTTCACGCGGGCGCGCTGGGCGGCGGTGCTTTCTTTCAGACGGCGCTTCATGGTGCCATCGACGCCGGCGATCGGCAGGCTGGTAAGGAATTCAGGCGCCCACAGCGATTTCTGCGCGGCGCRCAGCAGGCCGGCCATTTGCACGGGACGGATGCGCTCCACGCGCGACAGGCCGGAGCCGTTTTCCAGCACCAGGCCGGTGTCGTCGATGCCATGCGCGCGCATCCAGTTGCGCACCACGAGCTCGGAACGCGCCAGCGTGGGGGAAGATGGCGCAACGTCGCCGCCGCCGGGCGATGCTGCTGCGGCAGGCATCAGGTCCAGTGGACGGCTGCCCAGCTTGGCATCCGCTTGCAGGCTGCCGAGGCTGAGGAAGATGGAGCGCGCAAGGCCGTTATCGGAAGGCTTGTTCGTGTCGCGGACGATTTCGGGCAGCGTTCGCGATACATGTTCGGCCAGCAGGTTCGCTGCACTGGAAGGTGCTTCGGCTTCAACCACCGAGCCACTGAATTTGCCGCCCAGCCGGGCCCACGTCGCGCGGAAGAAGCGCTCGGTGAAGTCGTGGCGGTCCAGCACATTGACCACATTGGTCTTGGCGCAGTTGCGTGGATAGGTGCCCTTCAACACCACCGTCAAGCGAGAGCCGTTGCGCACATACTCCGGCACCTTCCAGCCATCTTCCCATTTCGCGCATTCGCCATTGGTCAGTTCCAGCTCGGACTTTACCGACACCTTATCCAGCTCCGGCAGCATCGACACGCGCACCGACTTCGCATCCGATGCGATATCCACCGTGAGCATATTCATGTTCAGCCACAGCGCATCAGGAATCACGTTGTAGTAGGCTTCAGGCGACTCATCGAACTGCGGTGCGCCGACATCAAGGCGAGATGGCTGCCACAGCGTACGGTCCAGCACCAGATTGCCTTCGATGCGGCGAATTCCTTGCGTGCGCAGCTTCTCCAGCATATGCGTGAAGGCGTCCACGGTGAAATCGCCATCTGCGCCGCCACGCAGGACGAGATCGCCGTACAGCGTGCCATTGGAAACCTGGCCATTGCTGCGCAGCTCCGTGCGTCCTTTGAATACCGGACCAAGTTCGTCGAGGCCGACCATCGTCGTCACCAGCTTCATGGTCGATGCGGGTGCGAACGGCTGGTCCGGCATATTCGAAACCAGCGTCTGGTCGCCGCGTAGCACCAGCGCACCAATGGCCTCTTCGGGAATACCATTTGCCGCAGCGAGACGGGCGACAGGTTCCGGCAGCGCAGCATGCGCCACGCCGCAAGCGGCAATCAGGGAAGCGAGAAGCAGACGACGCATGAACACTCCTTATCCGAAGAAGACGTAAGCCACACCAATCGCGGCGATCACGCCCGCGAAGTCGGCGATCAGGCCGCAGGAAATCGCGTAGCGCGTTTTGCGGATGCCCACAGAGCCAAAATACAGGGCGACGATGTAGAAGGTGGTATCAGCCGAGCCCTGGAACATGCAGACCAGGCGGCCAATGAAGGAATCTGGACCATAGGTCTTCATCGCGTCGATCATCAGCGCGCGCGAGCCGCTGCCGCTCAGTGGACGCATGAGCGCAGTCGGCAGCGCATCCACGAAATCGGTGCGCATGCCGAGGGCGCTGAACACCCAATGGAAGCCCTCCATCACAAAGGTCAGCACGCCCGAATTGCGGATCACGCTGATCGCGACCAGCATGCCGACCAGATAAGGAATCACGGTGAGCGAAGTCTGAATTCCCCCCTTCGCTCCTTCAATAAAGGCTTCGTACACGTTCACCTTCTTGCGCAGCGCGCCGACCAGGAACATGGTGATGATGCCAATTAAAATCAGATTGCTGGCGACCTTGGACACCGTCTCGATCTGTGAACGTTCCAGGTAATGCGTGAAGTAGAAGATCAGTCCCGCGATCGCAGCGGTCATGCCGCCCAGCCAGCCCAGCACCACCGGGTCGAACAGGTTGATGCGCTGACGGATCGACACCGCAATAATGCCCGTCACAGTCGCGAAATAAGTCGCGATCAAACAGGGAATGAAAATGTCCGATGGATCGGCCGCGCCGAGAATTGCGCGTTGCGCCATGATCGCCAGCGGGATCAACGTCAGGCCGGATGTGTGCAGCACCAGAAACATGATCTGCGCGTTGCTGGCCGTTTCCTTGTTGGGGTTCAGCGACTGCAGGCTTTCCATCGCCTTCAGTCCGAACGGGGTGGCGGCGTTGTCGAGGCCCAGCAGGTTGGCGGAAAAATTCATGACCATGTGGCCGGTGGCCGGGTGGTCCTTTGGCACTTCTGGGAAGATGCGCGAGAAGAATGGCGAAATGATTTTCGCCAGCCAGCCCACCGCGCCAGCCTTTTCGCCGACGTTCATGATGCCCAGCCACAGCGTCATCACGCCGGCCAGCGGCAGGGCGATATCCATCACGCCGGAACGGGCCGAATCAAAGGTGCCGTCGATGACTTTTTTGAAAATCTCGGTGTCGCCCAAAAACAGCCACTGCGCCAGCGCTGCCGCGAACCCTACCAGGAAGAAGCCGGACCAGATGTAATTGAGTGACATGAATTCCCTGTTGCGAATGTGTTTGCAAAAACCAGCGGCGCACAGCAGGTGGCTGCCACGATGTGGCAGCCACCAGGTTTAAGCCGTTGGTTTCCAATTTTGAAGCCAAAGTATAGGGCGCGCTGATGAAACTATGCAGGTCAGGCATGTAAAAAAGTTATAAGCTGCCGGAGGTAATTCACTGGCGCGGCGGCGCGGCCTGCCTTATGCTCTCCGCCGCAACCAAAAGGACAGGAAATGAAGAGACTCTGGAGCGCATCGTCCACCATCGCCGCAGCCATCGCACTCGCTTTTGCCGCGACGGCGCCCGTTCACGCCGACGAGCCAAAGGTGCTGCATGCCCTGCTGTCGACTGGCGAAACCGGCCTCGATCCGGCCGTGGCCTCCGATCTGGCCAGCCTGAGTCTCCTGGAAAATCTGTTCGATCCTTTGCTGCGCTACGACTACGATGCGCGCCCCGTGAAGCTGGCGCCCAGCTCCGCACGCGACATGCCGGTCAGTGACGCCGCCGGCACCACCTGGACCTTCCACCTCAAGCCCGGCATGTTCTTCAGCGACGACCCGGCCTTCAAAGGCCGGAAGCGCGAAGTGACTGCGGAGGATTACGTCTACAGCATCAAGCGCCTGTACGACCCGTCGCTGAAATCGCCGTGGCTGTTCATGTTCGAAGACAAACTGGCTGGCGATGAAGCGTACAAAAACGGCAAGTTCGACTACGCGAAAAACATCGAAGGCTTGCAGGCAGTGGACAAGTACACCCTGCGCATCAAGCTGAAGGCGCCCGATCCCAGCTTCCTGTTCTACATGGCGCTGCCCGCAACGGGCGCGGTGGCGCGCGAAGTGACCGAAGCCTATGGCCTGCAAGTCGGCAATCATCCCGTCGGCACTGGCCCCTTCAGCATGGAGGAATGGAAGCACAGCGACAAGATCACGCTGGCGGCCAACCCGAACTATCAGCAGCGCTACGACGGCCGCAAGCTGCCGCAGGTGGACAAGGTCGAGGTCAAGATCATGGAGGAGTACCAGTCGCGCGTGCTGGGCTTCCTGAATGGCGAATTCGACTACATCGAGCAGGTGCCGGAATCGCTGCGCGATATGGTGCTCGACCCGTCCAAGGCCAAGCCGGCGCTGAAGCCGGACCTGGCGCAGCGCGGCATGGTGCTCAGCCCCTTCCCGGTGCTGCAAACCTACTACATGTGGATGAATATGGATGACCCGGTCGTCGGCGGCTACGGCAAGGAAAAGGTCGCGCTGCGCCGGGCCATAGCGCTGGGTTATAACGGACCCGAGGACGTGGCGCTGCTGAAGAAGGGCCTGGCCATCTCTGCGCAGTCGCCATTGCCGCCCAATGTGCTGGGTTATGACCCCGGCTACCGCAGCCCGGTGCAGTACGATCCGGCACTGGCTAAAGCGCTGCTGGACCGCTTCGGCTACCGTGTCGGCAAGGACGGTTTCCGCACCATGCCGGACGGATCGCCGCTCACGCTGACGATGCACACCGAGCCGACAACGGTGGGCCGCCTGCGCGATGAACTGTGGCGCAAGAACCTGAACGCCATCGGCTTGCGCGTGAACTTCAAGAGCGACAAGAAGACGGAAATCATCAAGGCTTCGCGCCTTGGCAAGGTGCAGATGTTCGAAACCAACTGGATCGCCGACTTCCCGGATGGCGAAAACTTCTTCCAGTTGTTGTACGGTCCCAACAGCGGCCRTGCAAATTACTCGCGTTTTAACCTGCCTGAATACAATCAGCGCTACGAACAGGCCCACAAGCTGTCGGACGGTCCGGAGCGCCAAAAGCTCTACCGTGAGATGTCGCAGCTGATCAATGCATACAACCCCTGGGTGCTGCTAATTCACCCTATCTCCGCCGATATTCAGCAACCGTGGCTAAAAAACTACAAGCGACATCCGGTCGAACTGACCAATTGGCGCTATGTGGATATCGACGTCAAAGGGCGGGAAGCGGCTACTCACGGCGCAGTCCGCTAGAATACGCGCCTTTTCATTACATAAAGTTATAGGCTGGCCAGTAATTTTCATTAGCTGGCAAGTTTTCCACCGCGATAACCTGAACTTGCAAAGAAGCGCAATGCCACGACATTGCCCGCTCGCTTGTCGCAGTGGAGTCGGTAACACATCTAAATTTGGGAGAGACCCGTGAAGGTAAAAACGCTGGCGCACATGATTGCGCTGATTGGTGTAGTAAGCCCTGTGATGGCACAGGAAGTTGCCCAGCAACCTATTCAGCGGGTTGAGATTACCGGTTCCAGCATCAAACGCGTTGCCAAGGAAGGCGCGCTGCCGGTGCAGACGATCACCTTTGACCAGATCGAAAAATCTGGCATCACGAATACCGAACAACTGCTGCGCTCGATCGCTGCCAACGGCACCGGCGCGGACAATATGACCTCCGGTAATAACGTGTTCGGCGCCGACGCCGACCGCGTGTCCGGCGGCGCATCCTTCGCATCCCTGCGCGGCCTCGGCCCGAACGCGACCCTAGTGCTGTTGAACGGCCGCCGTGTGGGTAACCACGGCGCTTCCGGCAAGGCAGTTGACCTGAACTCGATTCCGCTGGGCGCGATTCAGCGCGTGGAAATCCTGAAAGACGGTGCTTCCGCAATCTACGGTACCGACGCCATCGGCGGCGTGGTCAACTTCATCCTGAAGACCGACTACAAGGGCCTGGAAGTGGGCACCGACCTGAACGGCACCCAGCACGGCGGCGGCATGAATCGCCGTTATACCTTGCTGGGCGGCCTGGGCAGCCTGAACGACGACGGCTGGAACGTGATGGCCAGCGTCACCCACGACGTGAACGACAAGCTGAGCTCGCACCAGCGCGACTTCGCCAACGGCTTCCAGCCTGAGCGCGGCCTGTCGCCGGACACCACCGGTACGCCGTTCGCCAACATCCTGTCCGGCGCCGGCACCGCACTGGGCACCGGCTTCAAGGTCCCTGGCGATAACACCACCTATCTGCAGGCTGGCCTGCTGAGCCTGCAGCACAAGTGCGACAGCATTCCTGGCATGTCGCAGTACCAGACCGCGCTGTGGAAAGACGTCACCTCGCCGGCGCGTTCGACCTACTCCYGCGCCTATGACTACGGTTCGGACTATGTGATCAGCTTCCCGGTCGAGCGCACCAATGCCGTGTCGCGCGCCACCCTGAAGATCAACGACAACCACAAGGTCTTCGTTGAACTGCTGGGCTCCCGCACCGAAGCGACCGCATCGCTGACCCCGCTGCAGATTTCGACCAGCCTGGCCACCGGCTCGGCTTATCCGGTCAACGGCCCGTACTACCAGAGCCTGTCGGCCTATATTCCGACCTACGACAACACCAAGCCGATCATCTACAAATGGCGTGCTAACCCTTGGGGCGACCGTACCCAGAACAACGTGACCGAGAACTACCGCGGCCTGCTGGCAGCGGAAGGCACAATCCTGGACAAGTACGACTATAAGGTCGGCCTGTCGCGCGCCGAGTCCACCACCAAGACCGCGCTGATCGATGGCTACGGCTATACCGACAAGATCTACTCCGCCCTGGGCACCGGCAAGATCAACCCATGGCTGGCTCCTGGCCAGACCCAGACGGCCGAAGCCATGAACCTGATCGAGTCGACCAAGTTCTACGGCCAGCTGCAGCACGGCAAATCGACCCTGACCCAGCTGGATGGCTCCATCTCCGGTGAAGTGTGGCAGCTGCCGGCTGGCGCGCTGGCCATGGCAGCCGGTGTCGACCTGCGCCGCGAAACCTACGAATTCGCCCAGGACGTGGACGCTACCAAACTCCTGCTGGCGCCAGGTAACGCCAACCAGAACAAGGTGAGCCGCGATATCCGCGCCGTGTACGCCGAAGCGATCATCCCGGTCATCAAGGATCTGGAGGTGCAGCTGGCGGTACGYCGCGACGATTACTCCGTGATCGGCGCCACCACCAATCCTAAGGTCTCGTTCCGCTACCAGCCGACCCAGAGCCTGATGTTCCGTGGTTCCGCCAACAAGGGCTTCCTGGCGCCGAGCTTCACCCAGCTGTACTCCGGCCGTCTGCTGCAGGAACTGCCGAACGGCATCATCGACCAGGAAGGCTGCGCTGCGCACCCTGGCAATCCGGACTTCTGCGCGATTCCACGCCTGAACTACAACACCGGCGGCAATCCGAACCTGAAGCCGGAACGTTCCAAGCAGGGCACGCTGGGTATGGTGATCGAGCCGATCACCGGCTTCTCCGCCTCGCTGGACTACTGGATGATCAACATCAAGGATCGTATCCTGAACCGCACGCCGCAAATCGTGCTGGCGAACTGGCAGTACCTGCAGGACCAGATCATTCGTAATCCGCAAACCGGCGTGATCGACCACGTTGAAGCAGGCTGGATCAACGCAGCCGGCCTGAAGACCCGCGGTCTGGACGTTGGCCTGCGCGGCGACTACAAGATCGGCGGCTACAAGACCAGTGCGACCCTGGATGGCACCTGGACCCAGAGCTTCAAGTTTGCCGAGTTCGAAGGCCAGCCGTTCAAGGAGCAGGTCGGCCAGTTCAACACCCGCGACGTGTACCTGCGCTGGAAGCACAACGCCAGCGTCAGCGTTTCGCGCGGCGACTGGAGCGTGCTGCTGGTGAACAAGTTCGCTACCGGCTACAACGACGAAGTGCCGAACGGCGGCAAAGGTACGCCTCCAGCGGGCTGGGACCCGAAAGTGGCGAGCTACACCACCTTCGACATGTCGGGCACCTACACCGGTATCAAGAACACCACGATCACCCTGGGCCTGATCAATATGTTCGACCGCAACCCGCCATTCACCGCCCACAACGTGGACGAAGTGGTTGGCGCTGGCTGGGACCCGCGTATTGCTGACGGCCGTGGCCGTTCGCTGATGTTCAACCTGAAGTACAAGTTCTTCTGATCTCCAGACGGACATTCGGCCGCCTCGTCGCGGCCACCCTGGCCGCTGCCAGCCTCCCGGCGGCAGCGGCACGCAACACACGCAGAAAGCAAGCCATGAACAAACCCGGCCTGATCAAGCCGCCCCGCCTGCTGCCGGGCGATACGATTGGCCTGGTCGCTCCCGGCGGCCATACGAGTGCGCCTTCCATCGCGAAGGCCATTCAGAACATCGAATCCCTCGGTTTCAAAGTCAAACTGGGCAAGAACCTGGAAGCCGTCTACGGCAACTACGGCGGCCTGCCGCAGCAGCGCCTGGACGACCTGCACGCCATGTTTGCCGATCACGATGTGAAGGCAATCTGGGCGATCCGCGGCGGTTCCGGCTGCATCCAGTTGCTGGAACACTTGGATTACAAGCTAATCCGCAACAACCCCAAGATCCTGATCGGATATTCCGACATCACGGCCCTGCACCTGGCGATCCACAAGCACGCCGGACTGGTGACTTTCCACGGACCGGTGGCCTCGTCCACCTTCTCCGATTATTCGGTCACGCATCTGCTCAACGTGCTGATGCGGCCTGAAGAGGAATACACGATCCCGATGTCGATCGAGAACAGCCGCAAGGCTGAGGAAGAGCCGCAGTACGCCTTGCGCACGGTGGTGCCGGGCGTGGCGGAAGGCCCACTCATCGGCGGCAATATGTGCCTGGTCAGCGCCCTGGTCGGCACGCCCTATGCGGCCGACTTCCACAAGAGCATCGTGTTCCTGGAAGAAGTCAACGAAGCGCCCTACCGCATCGACCGCATGATGATGCAGATGCATCTGGCGCAAGGTTTCCCGAATGCCTCCGCGGTCATGCTCGGCGTTTGCGAGAACTGCGGTCCGCAGGATTCGGATATTTCGCTGACCCTGGACGAAACCACCGACCAGCACCTGAAACCGCTGAGCATCCCGGCCGTGACCGGCTACTCCTTCGGCCACATCCGCAACCAGTTCACGCTGCCGGTAGGCCTGCGCGCGCGCCTCGACACCGAGCGCCAGACTCTCACCCTGCTTGAACCCGCCGTCAGTTGAGCCGCCGAGGCGTGTCGGGGTCTGGCCGCATGGTGTGTAGAATGAGCCCATGCGCATTCTCAAGCACAAGGCCATAGCTCATGTGTTGGCGCATCCCCTGGACTTTACGCTGCAATGCCTGAAGGGATTCCGGGCTAATCAGGGGTTGCTGCTGGCAGGCGCAGTTGCCTACTACTCACTGCTCTCCATCGTCCCCTTGTTGATGCTGGTCGTGGTCGCTTTATCCCACATTTTCGAGCAACAAACCTTACTCAGCACCATCGGACACTACCTCGAATGGCTGGTGCCGGGACAATCCAGAGCCATCGTCGCCGAGGTCGGCCATTTCCTTGAGCACCGCGACCTGGTCGGCTGGGTGCTGGTGCTGACCATGCTGTTCTTCTCGTCGCTGGCCTTCACCGTGCTGGAAAACGCCATGTCCGTGATTTTCACGCACCGCGTGGCCGTGCGGCGGCGGCATTACCTGGTGTCGGCGCTGCTGCCCTATTGCTATATTCTCTCGCTCGGCGTCGGTGTGATGGTGGTGACCCTGGTGGCGGGCAGCCTGCAGGTCATCGGCACCGAGTACGTGCGCCTGTTCGGCTACGACTGGTCGCTGCATGGCTTGTCGGGTGTGCTGCTGTACCTGCTGGGCCTGGCCGGCGAAGTGCTGATGCTGAGCTCTATCTACCTCGTCATGCCGGTCGGACGGTTATCCTGGCCGCATGCGCTGATTGGCGGCGTCACCGCCACCGTGCTGTGGGAAGTCGCGCGGCACGTGCTGGTGTGGTACTTCACCACGCTGTCCAAGGTGAATATCGTCTACGGCTCGATGACGACGGCCATTGTCGTGATGTTCAGCCTGGAGATCGGCGCCACGCTGCTGCTGYTCGGCGCGCAAGTCATTTCCGAGTTTGAACGCGTGGGCAGAGGCGAGAACGGCAAGATCGCGCGCCCCATGCATACCCGCCGCGCTTAAGCTGGCAGCGTGATCGTGAAGCGGGCGCCGCCCAGCGGCGACTCGTCCACCGCCAGCGTGCCGCCATGCAGCGCGATCGCCTTCGACGCGATCGACAGGCCGAGACCGAAGCCGCCCGTGCTGCGGTCGCGGCTGCGGTCCAGCCGGTAGAAGGGTTCGAACACGCGCTCGCGCTCTTCGGGCGGAATGCCCGGGCCATCATCCTCCACCATAATGCGCACAGCGCCCACCGCGCCCGCAGCACCCACCGAGCCCATAGCGCCCACCGCGCTCGTATCCTGTTGAGCGCCGGCGCTGCAGCCCAGACGCGCCGCCGTGAGACGCACCTGTCCATTGGCGTACTTGAGCGCATTGCGCAGCAGATTGCCGACTGCGCGCAGCAGCAGGCGCTGGTCGGCATTGCCGTCGCCAAGGTCGGCCGCCAGATCAAGCTGCACGCCGATAGCGGCCGGCGGCAGCGAGTCCACGCAATCCTTCAACGCCGGCGCCAGGGCGAACTGCTGGCGCTGCAAGGCCTGCCCCGCGTCGAGGCGTGCCATGCCCAGCAACTCGTTGACCAGCTCCTTCAGCTCGGCTACGTCGCCCTCCATGCCATCGATGCGCTTGCTTAGTACCGGGTCGTCCGCCGCATCGCGCAGCAGCTCCATGGCGAATTCCAGCCGCGCGATGGGCGTGCGGATCTCATGCGAGACCGAATGCAGCAGGCTGCGTTGCGACGCCAGCAAGCTCTCGATGCGGTCCGCCATATGGTCGATGCGCTCCGCCAGCGGGTAGACGCTCTCGCGGGGCCGCATGCGCGCACGGGCCGACAGCTCGCCCGCCCCAAAGCGGTCCGCCACGCCGGATAGCTGCTGCAGGCTGCGCCAGTGCGCACGCGACCAGAAGCCGATTGGTATCAGCAAGACCAGGGCCACAATCACATAGCGCACCATTTCCAGCTGCAGGGCGAAGCCGATGTCGATGGGCAGATTCTGGGCCGATACCGCTTCCTCCTCGCTGCCGATATAGCGCTCGCCCTTCAGGTCCACGCGGCGGTAGAAAGCCTTGTGCGGCACATCCAGCACCAGTTCACCGCGCTCGAAGGCGGCGGCCTCGTGGCCGGACAACTGGCCGCGCACGCTGGCCAGCGGCACCAGTTCGTAGCGCACCTCCGATACCTCGCGCACCTTGTTCAGGCGGTCCAGCCATTGGTCGGCAGGCGCCTGGTCGACATATTGTTCCAGCAGGAAGATCTGGGCCGAGGCCTGGCGGCGGGCGATGCTGTCCAGCGGGTCGCCGAACAGCCGGTTGATAGTGAAATAGACAATGAACGCCGCCACGCTGATGGACAGC
>NZ_JBFRDW010000010.1:0-24641 GCF_052113985.1 Pseudoduganella sp. RAF53_2
GCCGCACAGCGCGTTCAGTTTGTCGATGGCCCAGTCGTGATGATCGTGATCGCCTTCGGTGACCTGGGCCGAACCGGCGCGGCGGGCGTTCATTGCGRTATGGATGAAGCTGGCCTCGTGCTGCATGTGGCTGCGCATGAAGGCCAGCAGCTCGCGGATCTGGCGCAGGCCGGCGGACAGCTCTTCAGCGTCGTTGGCGTCAAGGCGCGCGGTGCGGTTCAGGGTGTCGCTCATGTAGGCGCGCAGGGCTTTGTGGATGCCGCTGTACAGATTATTGCGGCGGGCTTGTGATTCACTCATTTCCATTTCCTCTTTCTTTTCCGTGGGGCGAAATGCCCGAACAGAATGGTAGTCAGAGGTGGAAAGCCGCGTTCTTAAAACTTGGCTCAGCAAATCTTAAATTCTTCTTAGTTGACTGGACGCACTGGCTGTTGCGCGGGCTCGCGATGGCGTATGCGGCGTGTGGCCCCATCCGGCCCGAACAGCAGCACCTGCTCAGCCATTTGTGGACGCTGGTCCGGCCCCGGCGGCAGCTTGTGCCCGGGCTGCCATTCGTAGAGCCAGACCTGGTAGCCCTTATCGAAGCGCAGTTCCTTCAACGGCTGGCCCAGCGCCGCGCGGGCCGCCTCGCGCGTGGGCGGCTGGACGCCCGGCTCGGGCGGATCGTCCATGTATTCAAAGCTGAGCAGGGTATCGTCCGGCCAGTTGCGGTCCCAGATCGGCGCGTAATAGCTGCGGTCGAGCAGGACCTGGCAATCGCAGTACGGAAGCTCGGAAGCCGGAGGTCCGCCGCCCGCGTAAGTCATACGAAAGGGCAGGACTTCCCGCCGCTCTCCTGACGTCGCAGTAACCGAGAATACCGGACGCTCGGTGAAGAACAAGTAGTTACCCTCGGGATCGGAGCAGACGCGGTCGGTGCTGGTGAACAGCTCACCCAGCCATGCGAATAGTTGCGAGTTGTTGGACACCAGACCCGCATCCATGCCGACCAGGCATTCCAGCCGCAGGTCCCCCAGACGCCGCATGCCTTCCGGCACGCCGGGGCTGCGCACTTCGGCGCGCCAGGTCATGGAACTGGTCTTACGGTTGGCGATCAGGGCAGCGTCTTCGCGCTGCAAGGTGTCGTTGTACGTGAGGGTAAAGCTGTTGTCCGGCGCGATCTTTACTGGCATGCTGGTCGAATCGCCGACGACTTTCAGTTCAATGCCCTGCATCTCAACAGTAGGTGTGCGCGGCAGCAGGCGGAACCTCAGCGTTGCCCCCGGCGCCAACGCCTGGGCATGCTCGAAACGAGCGATGCCTTTAAGCATTTTGCGATAGGATTTGTCGACAGGATCGCGCGTATTGCGCACAACCACGCTTGGCGCCGCAGGCTCCTGGGCCGGGACGGCGTTCCATGCCAGCATAAGGCTGGCAGTCAGCAGGCTTATGCAAATCCTCATGACCCCGATTGTGTCACATCTAAAAACGGAAGGCGTTACAATCGTCCGATGATTAAAGAACCCCCAACCAGCGAAGGATCGCCATCCCGCTATGAGTTGCTGGTGGAAAGCATCAGCGACTACGCGATCTACATGCTCGATACGAACGGCCATGTCAGCAGCTGGAACGCGGGCGCGCAGCGCTTCATGGGCTATCTTGAGGAAGAAGTGCTGGGGCAACACTTCTCCAAATTCCACACGCCTGAGGACCGGGCCGTTGGCGCGCCCGCGCGAGCGCTGGAAGCGGCGCTGAGCGAAGGCCGCTTTGAAAGCGAAGGCTGGCGCATTCGCAAGGATGGCACGCGGTTTTGGGCCAGCGTGGTGATCGATCCTATCTACACGCCGCGTGGCGAACATGTGGGCTTTGCCAAGATCACCCGCGACATCACGGACCGCAAGAATGTGCATGAAGCGCTGCGCGAGAGCGAGCGCCGTTTCCGCTTGCTGGTGCAGGGTGTCACGGATTATGCGCTGTACATGTTGTCGCCGGAAGGCTTGATTACTAACTGGAACGTCGGGGCGCAGCGCATTAAAGGATTTGCCCAGGATGAGGTGATGGGTACCCACTACCGCCGCTTCTTCACGCCGGAAGACCAGGCAGCGGGCGTTCCTGAACGCGCACTGGCCACCGCGGCGCGCGAAGGCCGCTACGAAAGCGAAGGCTGGCGAGTACGCAAGGACGGCACGCACTTCTGGGCGCATGCCGTGATCGATGCGATTTATGACGACAATCGAAAACTGATCGGCTTCGCGAAAATCACGCGCGACAATACGGAGAAGCGCCGCGTCGCGGAATCTCTGGAGCAGACCCGCGCCGCCCTGTTCCAGGCGCAGAAGATGGAAGCCATCGGCCAGCTCACCGGCGGTGTGGCGCATGACTTCAACAATCTGCTGGCGGTGATATCCAGTGGTATCGATATTCTGAAGACACAAAACCACGCGGGACCCACCGGCCGCGTGCTGGATGGAATGCGCCGGGCGGTGGACCGTGGTGCCTTGCTGACCCAGCAGCTGCTGTCGTTCGCGCGCCAGCAGCCCTTGGCGCCGGCGGTGCATCATCCGAATACACTGATCGCTGGCTTCGAAGCGGTGCTGCGCCGGGCGGCTGGGCCGCTGGTGCGCTTCGAACTCGATCTGGGGCCGCAGCTGGATAATGTGTCGGTGGATGAAGCGCGCTTTGAAGCCGCCTTGCTCAACCTGGTGGTGAACGCGCGCGACGCCATGCCGGACGGTGGCTCGCTCATCGTCGAGTCGCGCAACGTCGGACTGGTCGCCAATGAAGTCGGCACCCTGCCGACGGGGCGCTACGTGAAGGTGACGGTGCGGGACACCGGCACAGGCATGTCGCTCGCGGTGCGCGCACGGGCACTGGAACCGTTCTACACCACCAAGGAAGTCGGCAAGGGCACCGGTCTCGGGTTAAGCCAGGTCTATGGTTTCATCGCGCAATCGGGCGGCGACGTGGCCATCGATACCGCAGAAGGATTCGGCACTTCGATCCGGCTTTACCTGCCCGCCGTTGACGCCGCCGTGCAGCCTGCGGACGGCTTGGCCGATGCGCCTCGTGAAGAGCGCGTGCTGATTGTGGAAGACGATCAGCTTGTGCTGGCAGCCGCCGCTGAATTGTTCCAGACCATGGGCTATTCCGTGCTGAGCGCACGTGATGGAACTGAAGCCTTGCGCATCATGCAGCGCGAGCCGGACATCGACGTGGTATTCAGCGACGTGATGATGCCGAACGGCGTAACGGGCCTGGATCTAGCGCGGGAGGTGCGCACACGCTACCCGGCCACCAAGATCATTCTGGCTTCCGGCTATCCGGTACCGGCTCTGAAGAGCGAGCAGCAAGGTTTGGCGGAGTTCGACTTCGTGACGAAGCCGTACCGCCTGGCGGACCTGGCACGCCACCTGCGCAGTTAAAGACTTTTCAAATAGGGCCAGGGATAGATGCCGCGCTGGTGGCCATCGCTGAAGATGAGTTGTACGGCATAGGCGCCCACCGGCTCGATACCTGTCAAACGAACACCATCTGCCACGACTGGTACCCGCTGCGTACGCCGGCGCTCGGCGGTGCAGCCGGCGCAGCGGCAGCTCTGGCGCAGCAGCGTTTCTGGCAGCGCCTGGCGAGTGCCATCCGGCCATTCCAGTTCCAGCGCGCCTGTCGCGCGGCGATGACTGATCGACCTCGGCGTCATTGGCGGCCAATCTGCTCGATGGCGATCCGCACTGCCTTGCGCACTTCCGGATCGGCGTCCTGCTGCAGGGCTTCCAACGCAGGCAGGGCGGCGCGATTGCCGATTTCGCCCAGTGCCAGCGCCGTTTCGCGGCGCAGGTTGGCGATGTCGTGGCTGAGGAGTGGCAGTAAGGCGGGTACCGCTGCCGCGTCGCGCAGGCGGCCCAGGCTGCGGGCGGCGCGCAGGCGCACTTGCCAGTAGCTGTCCTGTAGCGCGGCGACCARCTCGCCCAAAGCGTCGGCCAGCYTCAGCTTGCCCAATGTGGTCGCAGCCTCCTCGCGTACCTGCCACGCCGGATCATTCAGCCCCGCCAGTAGCGCCGGCAGCACGGATGCGTTACTGGCCAATCCGAGCGCACCTGCCGCCGCACGGCGCACTTCCTGATCCGCGTCGTCCGTAGCGAGCCGCGCCAGCGCGGGCAGGGCCGGGGTGTATTTCAGATAGCCCAGCACGGCGACTGCTTCACGGCGTATGGAACCTTCCGTGTCTCCCAGCGCCGACAAGGCCGGCACGATGCTTTCAGGCGCACGCAACTCGCGCAAGGCGCGCAACACGGCGTGCCGCACAAATGGCTGGTGATGGCTGGCATAAGGCGCCAGCAGGCGAGCCGATTGCGTGAGTTTGAGCTCGCTCAGGCTCTGCGCTGCTGCTGCGCGCACATCGGCTTCATCATCGGTCAGCAGTTCGGCGAGGCCGGAAACGGCTTCGTCGTTTTCGAAACCCTCCAGCGCCCGCGCTGCCTCTTCGCGCACGGCGGCTGCGGGATCACGCAGGGCGGCGACGAACAGCGGAGCGTGTTCGTCTTCGGCGATATCGCTCAGATCCAGGATGGCGATACGGCGCACTTCGCCATCTTCATGCTGCAGTCGGGATAGTAATTCCATGATTCTCCTTATGGGGCAATGCGCGCGGATGCAGCAGGTCGAGGCAATGGCGCTTCAGGCGCACGAATTCGAGCGACGTGACCAGGCCTGCGTGGCGCGGACGCGGGAAATCCAGCCGGATCTCGTCGATAATGCGGCCGGGGCGCGGGCTCATGACCAGAATGCGATCGGCGAGGAACAGCGCTTCGTCGATATCGTGGGTGATGAAGATGACGGTGGTGCGGATACGCCCCCACACTTCCAGCAGCAGCTCCTGCATGTTCAGCCGCGTTTGCGCATCGAGTGCGCCGAAAGGCTCATCCATCAGCAGCATGCGCGGATGGTTGATCAGCACTCTGGCGATCTCCACGCGCTGCTGCATACCACCGGATAGCTGCGATGGATAGCTGTTCTCGTAGCCCTCCAGCCCGACCAGTTTCAGCAGCGCGCGCGCCTGCTGGCGCCGTTCGCCGCGCGGCACGCCCTTCATTTTCAGGCCGAAAGCGACGTTGTCGATCACCTTCTTCCACGGGAAGAGCGTGTGCTGCTGGAACACCAGGCCGCGTTCGGGATGCGGGCCTTGCACCGGTTGGCCATCCACGCGGATGCTGCCGTGGCTTGGGTCCAGATGGCCCGCCAGTGCGCCAAGTAGCGTCGATTTGCCGCAGCCGGATGGGCCAAGCACGCAGATGAATTCTCCCGGCCGTGCCGACAGTGAAACCTCGTGCAGCGCTGCACGTCCGCCAAGGTCTACCTGCAAGTTGGCGATATCGATGGAACCTTGCGTCATGACGTTTTCCTCCCCATGAAGTACCACGGCATCAGCGCGTTGCCTGCCTTGCGGACCAGCACACTGCTGCCCATGCCGAACACGCCGATGAACAGCATGCCGACGATAATCTCCGGATAGTTCTGTACGATGTACGAGGACCAGGTGTAGTAGCCGATGCCGAATTGGCCCGAAATCATTTCCGCCGTCACCAGGCAAAACCAGGCCGTGCCCATGCCGATGGAAAGTCCCGTCACAATGCTGGGTGCGGCGGCAGGCAGCACTACCTCCGTGAATACCGATGCGGCGCCGCTACCCAGACTGCGCGCCGAAGCGATCAGACGGCGGTCAACGCCTTCCACGCCGTGAATCGTGTTGAGCAGGATCGGGAACAACGCGCCGATGAAGGTGATGAAAACCATCGACAGCTCGGACGATGGAAACATCAGGATCGCCAGCGGAATCCACGCCACGGCCGGAATAGGGCGCAGCACTTCCAGCGGCGGCAGCAGGGCATCCTCCAGAAAGCGCGAACGCCCGATTGCCAGCCCCAGCACAATGCCCAGCACGGCCGCCGCCGCGTAACCCGCGAACACCCGATAAATGCTGGCGCCAAGGTGCGTGAGCAGCTTGGGCGACTGGATCAATTCTCCTGCCGCCGCCAGCACCTCTTTGGGTGACGGCACATTGTTGAACGTCACCAGGCCAAGATTAACGTGGCTGGTGGACGCCCACTGCCATGCCAGCACGCAGGCAGCAATCGACAGCGCGCGCAGCAGCAGACGTTCAGGTTTATAGGTGGCAGCCATGCACTTAACCCGCGATCGCTGCCCGGACGCCGCTGAAGTCCAGCACTTTGCCGCTGTTCTTCCTGGCCCATGCCTCGGCGGACTCCTTCAGCAGGAAGGCGTTGATCTCGTTTTTGCCGCTGCTGACGAACCAGGCGTCGCTGGCAAAAAGCTTGATGCCGGTTTCGCGGTCCTGGGCGTAGACCGTACGGACTTTCTTGCCGGCCTTTTCCAGTTTGGCAAGATCGGCGAAGGCCGATTCAGGTGTCGCGTAATTTCGCACCAGTGGTTCGCCGGCCACCCAGATCTGCGCCACCCGCTTCACATCGGCAATCGGCTTGCCGGAGCTGGCATCCTTGCCGGTCAGCGGCAGCTTGGCGTAGTTCTTCAGCTGCGCGTCGTAATCCAGGCCGGACTGCTTGAAGGCGGCGYGGATATAGCGGTCGTCGATGAAGCTGTTCACATCCAGATCGCTGTCGGTGCGCTTCAGCAGGCGCAGGGTTTCGATGGAGGTTTTCACCGCCTGGCGATATTCCGGCTTCCAGCTCAGGTCACGCGTCTGCAGGCCCAGGGGACCATGGAAGAGATAGTTCACTTCCGCGTCGATGCCGGTCACTTTGGCCACCAGTTCACTGTATTTCTCCGGCTCGGCGGCGAACAGGCGGTCTGCTTCGATGGCTGCACGCAGGAAGGCAATGACGACTTCGGGATACTTCTGCGCATACTCGGCATCCACCAGGCTGCCGTGCAGGGTTGGGGCATTGGCCTGTGAGCCATCATAGATCTTGCGCGCATAGCCACGGTGCGGGAACAGTTCAGCGAAAGGCACGAAGTCGGCATGCGCATCGACCTTGTTGGTCTGCAGCGCAGAGCCGGCGATTTCCGGCGCTTGCGTGGTGATGTTCACGTCTTTCTCCGGGTCCCAGCCTTGCGCCTTGACTGCACGTAGCAGCATGCCGTGTGCGGTGGAGGCGAATGGAACGGAGATGGTTTTGCCTTTCAGCTCGGACAGAGACTGCACCTGCGATGCTTTCGGCACCACGATGCCGTTGCCGCTGCCTGTGGTACTACCCGACAAAACGCTGATGAAGAGGCTTTTCCGTCCCGCCTTCTGGAAGGCCGCGCCGTTGAAGGAACCCGGGAAATCGGCCATTGATCCGATATCCAGTTTGCCCGCCACCATTTCGTTGGTCAGCGGCGCACCGGAAGTGAAGTTCTTCCATTGGATATCGTATTGCGCATCCTTGTACTTGCCGTCATGCGGCAGATACTTTTCCAGCAGCTTCAGCTCGCGGATCAGGATGCCTCCTGTAGCGCAGTTGATGGTGGTGTCCTGCGTGCCGATGGCGACGCGAATGGTTTCAGCATTGGCTGCACCGAACAGCAGCGCCAGGGCCAGGCCCAGTAATGGTCGTTTCATTGATCTCTCCAGGAGTTTTAACGCAGCAAATAAGGGATGTCGACGTGGATGGCGCCGGTCGGGCAGTCCTTCTCGCAAGGCATGCAATACCAGCACTCGTCGAACTTCATGTAAGCCTTGCCCTTGACGAAATCGATGGCCAGAACGTCGAGCGGGCAAACGTCGACGCAGACCGTACAGCCTTTGTGCGCAATGCATTTGTCTTCATCGACACTGACCGGCACTGTGGCAATGTTCAGAGTTGTTGGCATAGTTCCCTCTCTTCCTTGTTGATGCGCAGCCGCTGGTAAGCGGTCTTTTCCTGTTCATCCAGCTTGACGATGTAAGGCTCGATCGGACGTTTGAAGCAGGTCATGGCGCCGTTCTGCTTTTGCAGCTGCACGTGCACGAACCAGTCGGCATCGTTGCGTTCCGGATGATCAACCCGGTAGTGGTAGAGGCCCCAGCGGCTCTCGGTGCGATACAGCGAAGCGCGCGCCGCCATCTCGGCACAATCGCGGATCGCGTGCACTTCCATGGCGCGCATCAGCTCATGCGGATTGCGCGCGGAAAGGCGGTCCAGGTCTGCGCGGATCGCTTCGAATCGCTGAAGTCCAATTTCCATCTTGCGTGTGACCTTGGGCGGCTGCAGATAGTCGTTCACCATGCGGCGAAGCTTGTATTCGACCTGGCTGGGCGGCAGGCCATCCTCGCGCGACAGTGGCGCCCAGACACGTTCGCGTTCGCGTTCGACCTGCGCTTCGTCGAATTCCGGCAGCGGGCGCTCCGCGCAATAGCGTGCGGCGCTTTCACCGGCCAGTTTGCCGTAGACGAAGGCGCCCAGCATGTAGTTGTGCGGTACGCAGGCCAGATCACCCGCCGCGTACAGGCCTGGAACCGTGGTTTCGGCATGTTCGTTGACCCAGACACCCGAGGCGGAATGACCACTGCACAAGCCGATTTCGGAAATGTGCATTTCCACCATCTGCTCGCGGTAGTTGGTGCCGCGGCCTTCGTGGAAGCGGCCGCGGCTCGGACGTTCATTCGTGTGCAGAATCGTTTCGATGGTGCTGATGGTTTCTTCCGCCAGATGATCGAGCTTCAGGAATACCGGCCCGTCGCCGCCTTGCAGTTCGCGGTAGAACTCCATCATCATCTGCCCGCTCCAGTAATCGCATTCGATGAAGCGCTCGCCCTTATTGTTGGTCGTGTAGCCGCCAAACGGGCCGGTCACGTAAGCGCAGGCGGGTCCGTTGTAGTCCTTGATCAGAGGATTGATCTGGAAGCACTCGATGCCCGACAGTTCGGCGCCCGCGTGATAAGCCATGCTGTAGCCATCGCCTGCATTGGTCGGGTTCTCGTAAGTGCCGAACAGATAACCGGATGCGGGCAGGCCAAGACGGCCCGCAGCGCCGGTGGCCAGCACCACAGTCCTCGCGCGAATCACGTGGAAGTCGGCCGTGCGGCAGTCGAACGCCATGGCGCCCGCAATGCTGCCGTCTTTCGCCGTCAGCAGGCGCGTGGCGACCAGACGATTGGTAATCTCGACGCGGGCACGTTTCAGCCGCCGGTACAGCACCTTTTTGATGTCGTGCCCTTCCGGCATGGGCAGCACATACGTGCCCATGTGGTGAACTTTGCGCATGGCGAAGTCGCCTGTTTCGTCCTTCTCGAATTTGACGCCCCAGCGGTCCAGCTCTTCGATCATGTCATAGCTGTTCCGCGCGTAGGCCATCACCGTTTTCTGGTTGACGATGCCATCGTTTGCCGTGGTGATCTCTTTCACGTACTGCTCCGGCGTAGCGAATCCGGGAACGACGGCGTTATTCAGGCCGTCCATGCCCATGGATATGGCGCCGCTGCGCTTCACGTTGGCCTTTTCAAGCAGCAGAACACGCAACTCGGGATTGGCTTCCTTGGCTTTTACCGCCGCCATCGGACCGGCGGTGCCGCCGCCGATCACCAGCACGTCAACAGTCTGGATATGAGTATTCATGGGGATTCCGTGGTTGAAGGGCGGCGCGCTATGTGAAGGCGGTACTGAAAGGCGTCGCCGCGGAAGTAGAGGTATTCGAAATCGAGTGGTTTCCCGTCCGCCGTATGCGTCAGACGTTCGATGCGCAGTACCGGCATGCCCTCGTCGATCTGCAAAGCCGCCGACAGCGCATGGTCGGCCAGGATGGCATCGATCTGCAGGCTGGCCGTGCCGAGTGCAATGCCGTAATCGTTTTCCAGGATCAGGAAGATATCGCGCGTGGCCAGGTCCTCCTGGCGCAAGCGTTCGCCCAGTTCCGCTGCGACGTACGTGACTTCGAGCGATACCGGCTCGCGGTTCAGCAGGCGTATGCGCTTGATTTCAGCCACAGCATCGCCTGCCGCGAGCCGCAGTTGCTGCGCTACATTCGGCGCCGCGCCCACGATCTGGAAGCCGGCCAGCCGGTTATAGATCTCATAGCCGCGCCGCGACATGGCTTCGGCGAAGCCCTCAAGCTGGCTCAGTTCCTGGAACGCCTTCGGTTTGGAGACGAAAGTGCCTTTGCCGGGCAGCTTGAAGATCAAGCCTTCCTTCTGCAGATCGTTCAGCGCCTGCCGCACTGTGATACGGCTGACGCCAAACGCTGCGCCAATCTCGCTTTCCGCAGGCAATTGCGCATGCGGCGGATATGTCCCGTCGAGAATGCGTTCGCGCAGGTTCTCTTTGACCTGGGCATACAGCGGTAGTGGCGAAACAGGCTGGTTCATGAAAATGCTCGCAACCTGTTATGACAGGTCATGATCGTTGGGATGAAACGATCTTATCGAGCACTTTCAGGCATGAAAACGAATCAATTCGCGCTTGCATATGCACTGGTGCTGCATATGCAAATGCGCGAATCGAGAATGGACCTCAGTTGCTGCCGTAATGTGCGGCTTGCGCGGCACCGCTCTCGGCCAGTGCCGTGGCGGTATCGAAGTAGCGGGCCAAGGCATCGTCCAGTGCCGGCAGCAGGATGCCGCGTTCGCTGGTCAGGGCGGAGAAGGGCGGCTGGGCTGCGCAGCTATCGAACGAAGCTGCCGGGCGTGCCAGCAAGCCGCTGGCATCCACGCCGGCCAACTGGCACGCGCGCTGGGCAAACTGATGCCAGCTCAGTGCTTCGTTATTCGACAAGTGCCAGATGCCGCTTTCCTTGTCGATCAACAGGTCGAGGCAAGTCTGCACCAGGTCAGGCACGTAGGTCGGTGAAACGATCAGATCGTCCGCTGCCGGAAATTGCCCGCCCGCGGCGAGTGTCTGCATCGCCAGCGTGAGGAAGTTGTGGCAGTCCCACGGGCCGAAGAATGCGCTGGTGCGGACGACCAGCGACTGAGGGTGAATGCTCAGCATGCGGCGTTCCGCTTCAACCTTGCTGCGGCCGTAAACGTTGAGCGGTGCTACGGCATCGCTCTCGACGTACGGTGCGCCTTTGCTGCCATCGAATACCAGGTCACTGGAAAAACTGAGCAGGCGCAGTGCATGGGTAGCACACGCCACGGCCAGCACCGTGGCGCCATCGGCGTTCTCGCGCAGGCAGCGCGCTGCATCGTTCTCGGCCTGGTGCACGCGGACGTAGCCACTGGCGTTGATAATGGCCCAGGGCTGGTAGCGGCGGATTGCAGCGTCGACGGATGAGGGATCGGTGATGTCCATCTGCTGCCGTGTCAGCACGCGGTAAGCCAGATTGCGTTGCTCGCAGATGCGCACGAAGGCCGAACCCAGCGTGCCGGTGGCGCCGCTGATCAGGATCGGCTGCACGGGACGCTGCGGAAATTGGCGGTCGGTCGGCAGCGCGGCCAGGCTGGTGCTGGTCGCGGCGGGAGGGCACAGGAAACGGCCCGGCCGGCGCCACCAGCCGACGCCTTGCAGTACGGGATTGGAGAGCTGGCGTCCGGTGGCCAGTTCGCGCATCATCTCCGCCAGCGCGGTGGGACGCGGCACCGGCGCGCGCAAATCGAAAGCCCCGGTTTCGTAATAGCCTTTGCGCTCGGTGACCAGACAATTCCAGTCGAAGGAGCCAAGCAGGGACCACACCGTGACGGCGCGCAGATCGGCGCCGCGCTGGCGCACATGGAGGGAGGCATTCCAGATTTCGTGCAGCCAGCGCAGCTGGTCTTCGCGGTTGGCGTCGATGTGGGCCTCGGTAACCGCCATGGGCAGCTTATATCGCTCCCACACTTCTTCCAGCAACGGGCCGATGCCTGGTGTCGGCGTGGCCAGCGCACGCGCGGTTTCGATATCGGCGAAACCGTCGACACCGACATACCGTTGCGGGTAGCGCGCCGCGCGGTGATCGAGCCAGCGCTCACTGGTGATGTAGTAATTCAGGCCGATGATGTCCGGCGGACAGGGATTATCGCGGAACCACAGCAGTTCGTCTTCGCTCAGGCCACCGCGTTCGCGCAAATAGTCCCACAGCGCATGCTGCGAATCGATACGGCCGCACAGCATGTCCCACGCCAGCCAGCGGCGTTCATTGTAGAAGGCAGCCCATCCCGCAAGTGGGGGTGTGCTGTAAGTCTTGCCCAGATCATCCGTCTGTACCAGCTTCGCTTGCGGATTGACTGCGCGGATGGCGCGCATCGCCATCACCGTCGCCTTGCATTGATAAAGCAGCGCGCGCAGAAAGGTTTTGTCGTCGCGGCCATGCGGATACCACACGCCGTACAAGCCGCAAAAGCGCGCGGTGGTCAGCGGTTCATTGACCGGTGTGTAGTATTCAATCCATGGGTAGCGCTGTGCAACGGCGCCTGCATACTCAGCCAGCTGCTCAGGAAAGGCGGGATCGACCAGACTGGTATGGCGTGGTCCGCTGCCGTGATGGACCAGCCCAACGATGGGCGTTACGCCCAGTGCCTGCAAAGCTGGCAGCCGCTGGTCCGGCTGGGACCAGTCAGCAGTATCCAGGCCATCCGGCGCCACGCGCTCCCACAGCACGGGGTAGCGCAATGCGCGAATGCCGAGCGCAGCGAAGCGGTCGAGGTCATCTTCGCGGCGGTCATGCCCATTTTGTTCAATTTGACTGAAGTATTGATCAGAGACGCGGTTGACGGTGCCTTCCAGTCCGCCCCACAGTTCGATGGTGGTTGGCTTGATCGTGGACATGTTCTTCTTTGTTGGTCGAGGAGGCAAAAAGTATCGCCAAATTTTTGTCGGGGTGGCGCAACCTTGCCTTCAGTCATGCGTGCGCGGCAGCGAAATTCACTTCGCTACACTGGCGGCCATGCGATTTTCATTTCTCGGAAATACACTGCAGGAATGGGGGACCGCGCTGACCGTGATGGTGGCTGCGGCCGTCGTGCTGTACCTCGTAAAGTGCCTTGCCGTACGGCGTCTCGCCGTGATTGCAGAGCGCACCACCACGCCGGTCGACGACTGGCTGGTGCGCATGCTGCGCGCCACGTGGCTGCTGACAATTATCATCGGCGCGGCCTGGATCGGCAGCCAGATGCTGGACTTGCCGCACAAGCAGCTGACCTGGATGTGGCGCGTGACCGCCACCACGCTGCTGATCCAGGCCGGCATCTGGGGCGATAGCCTGATACGCTCGTGGCGTGGCCACTACCGGCGCAAGAGCGAGACTGGCGCGTCGGCCACCTCGGCTGCCATCATCGATTTCATTTTGCGGCTGGTGGTCTGGATCGTCTTCACCCTGATGGTGCTGGACAATCTGGGCTTCAACATCACGACACTGGTGGCCAGCCTGGGCATCAGCGGTATCGCGGTGGCGCTGGCGGTGCAGAATATTCTGGGCGATCTGTTTGCCTCGCTGTCCATTGTGCTCGATAAGCCTTTTGTGGTGGGCGACTTCATTATCGTCGACGATAAGCTGGGTAGCGTGGAGTACATCGGACTGAAGACCACGCGCCTGCGTGGCCTGGGCGGCGACCAGATCATCTTTTCCAACGGCGATATTCTGAAAGCGCGCGTGCTGAACCAGACGCGCATGCAGACCCGCCGCGCATCCTTCATCCTGCGCGTGCGGCGTAACACCAGCGCGGACGACTTGCGCGTGGTGCCGCAGATCCTGCGCAATGCGGTGATGGCGCAGGAAAAGACGGCCAACTTCGAGCGTTCGCACTTCTCAGGCCTGGGCGAATGGTCCTTCGATTTCGAGACGGTGTACTGGATCAAGTCGCCCGACTATTTCGTGTTCATGGATACCCAGCAGGCCATTTTCCTGGCCGTGGTCCGCGAGCTTCAGTCGCGCGGCATCGAGCTGGCGGTGCCAACGCGAATTGTGCTTCCCGATCAGTTAAACTCTGCACCTTCGAACGCGCAAAGAAGGAGTGTATGAAAAAACTGGTCTTGGGAGGACTTGCTATGTTGATGGCGGGGAGTGCAATGGCCGCATCTGTGCAGGACGTGGCGGAGCGTTACCGCAAGCTGGTGCTGGCGGTCGGCCAGTATGATGCGAATTATGTGGATGCCTACTATGGTCCTGCGGCGCTGCAGGAAGAGKTGGCGCGCAGGAAGCAGAGCCTGGCGTCTATCCGCAGCGAGGTGCAGGCTGCGCGCCGCGATATCGCAAAGYAGAAACCGCACAATGCGGAAGAGGCGCTGCGTATCGAGTTCCTGTCCAAACAGCTGCGCGCGGTGGAAGCGCGGGTCRATATGCTGGATGGGAAGAAGTTCACGTTCGATGAAGAGACGGCCGTGCTGTACGACGCTGTCTCGCCGCATCACGACCGCGCCTACTACGAAGCGATCGTGGCCGAAGTGGACAAGCTGGTGCCGGGAACCGGCCCGCTGCCTGAGCGCCTGAAAGCCTTCCGCGGCCAGTTCGTGATTCCGAAAGATCGCCTGAAGCAGGTGTTCGATGCGTCCATCGCTGCCTGCCGCGAGCGCACCATGCGCTATGTGGAGCTGCCGAAGAACGAAAGCTTCGTGATGGAGTTCGTGAGCAACAAGCCATGGTCCGGCTACAACTGGTACAAGGGCAATGCGCACAGCCTTATCCAGATCAATACCGAATTCCCGATCTACATCGAGCGCGCGCTGGACCTGGGGTGCCACGAGGGCTATCCGGGTCACCACGTGTACAACGCACTGCTGGAGCAGGAACTGGTGAAGAAGCGCAACTGGGTGGAGTTCAGCGTGTATCCGCTGTATTCGCCGATGTCGCTGATCGCCGAGGGCAGCGCGAACTATGGCATTCAGATGGCTTTCCCGGATGATGAGCGCGTGGCTTTCGAGCAGAAGACTCTGTATCCGCTAGCGGGACTCGATCCCGCCCTGGCGCCAAAATATGCCCAGTTCCTGAAGCTGATGGCGAAATTAAGCTACGCGGATAACGACAATGCACGCGAGTATCTGGAAGGCCGCTTCACGAAAGAGCAGGCGCAGGAGTGGATGGTGAATGTGGGCCTGTATCCGCCGGAGAAATCGGCGCAGCGCGTGTCCTTCTATGACGCGAACCGTGGCTATGTGATCAACTACAACCTGGGCCAGGATCTGGTCAAGGCCTTTGTGGAGCGTCACGCGACGGCCACCGATCCGGCAGCCGCCCGTGCACAGCGCTGGGACGCTTTCAAGCAGTTGCTGTCGTCCCCACGCCTGGCCAGCGGTTTGCGTTAAGCCGCCTTCTTCGCGCTCAGGCATTCCTTCATGAATGCCTTGCGCTCATCGCCTTTTTTGCCTGCCGCGTCCGCGTTGCAGGTCTTCATCTTTTCTTGCTGAGTCGGAGCCTTTGCGGGCTTCGCGCTCAGGCATTCCTTCATGAAGGCTTTGCGCTCGTCGCCCTTCATGTCTTTGGCGTCAGCGTTGCAGGTCGCCATCTTCGATTGCTGGGAGTTCTTGGCAGGCGCTTCCGCGGCATGAGCGGACACGGCAAAGAACATGGCGATGGAGGCAGCGATCAGTTTGTTCATAGGTCAGATCCTTATAGAAGTTAGCCTTTCGGCTTGGTAACTATATACGACAAATAATCGGCGGCGGAAGTGGATTTTTCGTCGTTGTGGCCTATTCTTCAATGTGCGGTTGAGTGAAAAAAAGGGGAGAAATACCATGAACAGACTCATCGTATCAACGGCGCTCAGTGCAGCCGTCGCCATGGCATTGGCTGCATGCGCGGGAACAGAACCTAAACTGGGCGGTGGCGGCACCGTAGCGACCGGCGCYGCGGGTGGCGCCCAGGCTGCAAACGCCAATCCACAATTGGAAAAATGCGACAAAACGCTGGGAACGCTCGGCGTGGTGGAAGATACCGCTGCGCCGTGGTATCACCAGCTGTCGCAATACAAGCTCGGATCGACTGTGCCGGTGCTGCGCATGATGATCCAGCAGTCGAACTGCTTCGTTATCGTCGAACGTGGCAATGCCATGAACAAGATGATGATGGAGCGCCAGCTGTCGCAATCGGGAGAGATGCGAACCGGTAGCAATATGGGCAAGGGTCAGATGGTGGCGGCGGATTACACCATGAGCCCGACCATCACGTTCAGCCAGAAAGGTACGGGCGGTATGGGCGGCATGCTGGGCGGTGCGGGCATGCTGGGCAGCATTGCCGGTGCGGTGGCTGGCGGCCTCAAGTCCAATGAAGCCTCGACCACGCTGCTGATGATCGATAACCGCTCCGGTGTGCAGCTGGCGGCGGCCGAGGGTAGCGCCAAGAACTTCGACTTCAATGTCGCTGGCGGCTTGTTCGGTGGCGGCGCMTTTGGTGGCGCGGGCGGTTATTCAAATACGCCAGAAGGCAAGATTCTGATCGCGGCCTTCATGGATTCGTACAACCAGCTGGTGCGGGCGGTGCGCAATTACAAGGCGCAGGAGGTGGCTGGCGGCATGGGCACTGGCGGTTCGCTTGGCGTGCAGGGGGGTACGACGCCGGCGTCCCAGGCTCTGGATAAGCCGGCGGCAACCACCGATAAAAAGGGTAAGAAAAAGTAGCTTAGATCCGCAGGAAGGCGGCGATCACTGGCGCATTGGTCAGGTCGATCAGGAAGCCGCCCGTTGGTGGGACGATCGTCGTGGCCTGGGGCGCCGGGCCACGCTGCCGGGTGATTGCGTCCATCGCCGCGACGGCCGTGGCGGTGGAGCCGATACCGTAGCCGGTCAGACCCGCCGTTGCGWCGGCGGCTTCATAGTTGCGTCCCAAGATCGGATAAACGATGGCCGCTGCGAAGGCCAGGGTGACGATTGTGTTCACGGTGAGGATGGCGAGCATCGGCCCGGCAACTTGCGCCAGTTCCTGCAAGTTCAGCGCGGCCAGGGTGACGGCCAGGAAAAGGGACAGCAGCACAGCGGCGATTTTAGTGATCACTTCGCTTTTTAGCCATGTGGCGCCGCAGGCATCGTGCATTGCACGGATGGCGAAGCCGACCAGCAAGGCGCCCATGTAGGCGGGCAGCGTGGCGCCCAGCTTGTCCAGGCCGTAGCTGGCCCAGGCGCCGGCTTTGACGCAGACGGCGATCAGCAGGGCATGTCCGAGGGCGGACCAGCCGAGCGCCGCCACCGCCCCCACGTCAGCAAAGAAGCTCGCAACCACGACCGGCGCGCGGGTGGCGCCAATGGCGTCAGCCTGCACCTCTGCGCTGCTGGCACGCGCGCCGCGCTCCGCAGAGGCGGGCAGGGAGGTGTGCTTGCGCAGGAGCCAGGCGCCGAGGGGGCCGGAGAGGAGGGCGCCGGCGACCAGGCCAAAGGTGGCGGCGGAGGCGCCGATGGTGGCGGCTGCGGCCAGGCCCGCTTGCTCGAAGCGCGGGGCGAAACCGAGGGCGGTGCCGTGTCCGCCAACCAGCGTCAATGAGCCGCACGCTACACCCAGCAACGCCGGAGCGCCGAGCGCCACAGCGACCGCCACACCAACCGTATTCTGCAAAACTGACAACACCGTCGTCGCGACCAGCAGCACGAGCAGCATCCGTCCGCCCGTACGCAGCAAACGCAGCGGCGCCGCCAGGCCGACGCAGGTGAAGAATCCAATCAGCAAGGGCAGATTCAAATTCTTGAGTGGACGCGTCGCCCATTCCGGCTCAACAGTTACCAGCCAGGTCCACCATCCAGCATCGACCTTGCCTGCGAACGTAAGCGGCATACCTGCAACGCGCAGGGCCAGCAACACCAGCGAAAACAACAAGCCACCGACCACCGGCACCGGAATATTGAAGCGCGCCAGCACCTGCACGCGGCGCAGGACGGCTTCGCCCAATAACAGCACGGGAACGGCAAGCGCAAGCAGATACCAGGCGGAGAGCGTCATGACGGACAAGATAAGTTTGAACGCGGCAAGTATTGCCGTGCTGCCCTACGCTGTCAAACCGCATTGCAGCATGCGGACCGCGGCCTATCATGAAGAGACAGACTGCTAACCGCAGCATGGGAGAACTGAAATGAGGAAATATATCGACTGCCGCGAATTCCCCAGCGAGTCGCATTGCAGCATCGCCATCTCCGCCGACAGCGAAGAAGAGCTGCTGACCATCGCCGTGCAGCACGCCATCGCCAGCCATGGCTATACCGACAGCCCTGAACTGCGCGAGGGATTGCGCAAGCTATTCCATGATGGGATGCCGCCGGAGCACGTCCACCCCGCAGCGGCGCCCGTAAGTGAGCGGCCTGTGTCGCCTACACGGCATTAGCCTGCATTCGGCGGATCAATGATCCGCCCTACAGCGGAATAGGTTGGGCGGATGATTGATCTGCCATTGTTGAAGCGGAATACGAGTTACGTAGTTACGTAGGGCGGATCATTGATCCGCCATTGCGAACTGGCCTGCGCCTGCATCGGCAGCCTCGGCGTGCTTGTCCAGCCAGCGAATCAGCTCGCGCCCCAGCACGCGCAGGCGCGCTGTTTCCACCTGGCGGCGCTTGTAGGCGTCATGGCTTGCAGGGCCGCTCAAGCTGCGGCCGTGGCTTGCCTTGTCCATCAGCTGAATCTCATACTCGAAGAAAAAGCCCACGTCATAGTCCGGCCCCGCAGTCGCCGGATCATCCGGCGGCACGTGAATCATCTTGCGCACGGTGACCTGAATGCTGCTGAAGCCCGCCCCACTGTGCGGATTATCGCTGCGCGTCTGCGGATGCGCGATCTCCAGCAATTCCTCATCCATCTTCTGCAGGAGGTCCTGTGGATACTCAGGACTGCTCTCCAGCATGCAGCGGTACTTGCTGAAGATTTCTTTGGCTGCCTCCAGATCGAGCAGCGTATTGCGCGTGCGCTGAGCATGCACATTGGTGACCGAAATAATGTGAGCTCGCTGCAAGGTCCGCAAAGCCAGCAGACACTCGAAGCGCGTATTGAAAACCAGGCGCACGCCCAGATGGTCGAAGATGTCGGCCGCCAGATATTCCGCTTTCTGTAGCAGCTTGAGAAGAATGCTGTTACGTCCCTTATTGTTTTTGCGGTCGAAGTGCAGCAGCGGCAGGCAGACTTCGCCATCGGTCAGGAAATGATGGCCGTCTTCCTCGTGAATCACCTCGTCCAGGCTGGCAAACACCTGTTCACGGATCGTGTTGAAGTAGCGTAGCTTGAGATTGTTATCGATGTAGAAAATGCCGTGCATGACCTTCAGCACCGCGCATGACCACATGCGCCGCACATCGCATTGCTGTCCGCGCAGGGATGCATACACCAGCAGCATCAGCGGATCTTCCGGCGCGCGCACCGCTTCGGGGATCAGCATTTCCTGTCCCGCTTGCAGAAAATTCTCGGTGATGAAGTGCACCGCCTCGCGATGGGCGCGGGCGATCACCTCACGGGCGTGTGGATTGTCGATGTCGAAGCCGTACTCACGCACGAACTGGCGCGCGTCGTGCTCATTGCGCAGCGCGAGCTCGCCCAGATCAATCGCCGATACGCCGGAAGCGATGGCATTGAGATAGGTCCAGTTAAGTGAGAACTTGCCTTTGCTCTTTAATGAGGCCCGATGTTCTGTCATAGTTTGGGCGCAATCGTTAAATCTCCTAAGCAAGTATGCAACTGTTGCCTGCGACGCCGCAAGCCTGTGGTGAAAAAGCGTCAGTAAATCGCGCCACCGGGCTGGGTTGAGCTCAGCACGCCGCCGATGGCGGAGATCGAATAGCGTGTGGTCGAACCGCCATAACCCGCCCAGTTGCGCAGGTCGAAGTTGCCGTCGCCGGACAGACGCTGGGTATCGATATTCTTGTACGTCAGCGGCATTTTCGGCTGGCAGACCTGCGGAATACCGACCGTCTGCATGAAATAGGCTGAGCCAACGCCCACGCGGCTGGCCGTTCCGTTGTCGACCAGCAGAGCCGTTTCGACATCCACGCCGATACCGCGCGCCATGCCCGCCCAGCCATCGTTGACGATGCGCGCCATGAAGGTGATCAGACGGCCCATGCGGTCGCGCGCGTCGAGATGGGGATCGGCAATCAGCCCACCCAGTCCGGGCAGGGTGAGGAAATTGCGTTCCAGGGTGATGCGTTTGTCGAAAGGATTGGCCAATGCGTCGGGCGAAGTAATGCTGCCATTCAGGGCGGAGTAGCCGAACTGCCCCATCAGGGCCAGGCCCGCGCTGGTGCCGCCAATCGGGATATTGTGACTGGCCAGTTCCTGAATCGCCGCCTGCACCGGCGTGCCTTCCCAGAAGTTGATGTAGTCCGACTGGTCGCCACCGGCGATGAACAGTGCCTCGGCGCCTTTGATGCGGGCGATCACGAAAGGATCATTGGCCGCGTCGCGGCTCGGAATGACCAGCGTTTCCACCGACTGCACGCCGCCCATGGCGTAGATGTAGGGGTTGTACGCATCCGTGCCGCGGCTGCGGATCACCACGAAATTGCCGCCGCCGGACTTTTTGATCATCCAGGCAAAGGCCGCGTCCACATCGGGGCCGCCGCCCATCAGCACCAGGCTTGGTTTGTTCGGATGGGGTAAGACAACATCGGTCGGATCGCCCACAGCGTCGTACTGATATGGCTTTCCCGCGTAGGCGAGGGGCGCTGCGAGCCAGCCGGCAAGCAGTACGACGATTGCAGCGAACCGGGACAGGCGTGCCATGGCGGGCTCCTTGATGAGCGAAACGGTAGAGCCATTCTACGCTTCGCTCATGCAATCCAGCCCGCCTTTATGCTGCCTGTAGTGCGGCCGCATCAGCCAGTGCGGCTTCCATGGCGCGCTGGCGCTGCTCGTCGCCCATGGCCACGCCTTCAGCGCGCACAAATTCCACTTGCGCGCCGAGGAAGCCAAAGAAGCCGGTCAGATAGCTTTCCTGATGATCCAGCGCCGCCATGGGCGAGGGCGCGCTGTAGATGCCGCCACGCGTGGACGCAACGATGATGCGCTTGTCGCCGCACAGGCCTTGCGGACCATTGGCGCCGTAACTGAAGGTCTTGCCGGCGACGGCCAGGCTGTCGATCCAAGCTTTCAGCTGGCTTGGCACGGCGAAGTTGTACATGGGCGCGCCGATGACGACCACGTCGGCGGCCAGGAATTCATCCAGCATCGCGCTGGCGCCCGCGGGTCCGGCGTTCAGGTGCGGCACCGGATCGGCGGCTAGGTCGCGATAGGTGAGGGCGGCGCCCGGATTGGCGCCGGTCAGGCGTTGCACGATGGCGGCGGTGAGGCGGCGGCTGACGGAATGCTGGCCGGTGATGCTGGAATCAATATGCAGAATCTTCATGGGCTACTCCTGTAAGTAAGGAACAATTTGTTCGTGGCGCCATGTTAGACTTTGAAGAGATTCAGACAAGGAGGCACTTTTATGAGCGATACGAACACTTTTGTGCGCGCCGACCACGAGGCTTGCACATCGGTGACCGATGTCCTGGCCCGAATCGGCGATAAATGGACGGTGCTGGTGGTCGGAACACTGCGCGATGGTCCGCTGCGCTACAACGAGATCCAGCGCCGTGCGGAAGGCATCTCGCAGCGCATGCTGACGCTCACGCTCAAAGGCCTGGAGCAGGATGGACTGGTGAACCGCACCATGTACCCCACCATCCCGCCGCGCGTGGATTATGAGCTGACCGAATTAGGACACAGCCTGATCGCCCCTTTGCGCGTGCTGTTCGACTGGGCCACGGAACACCGTCCGGAAATCGTCGCAGCACGCAATGCATTCGAAAGCAAATCAAGCGAACGCGCGGCGGCGCACGCGGCATTTTTTGCACCGAAATAAGGCCTTTTGTCGCGTTCTGTTTCTGGTGTTAAAGCGCGTAAATTCAGTTACTTTCACGGGGGCGCGGCGCTAATCTCGAACAGGTCGAGGTAGATCTGTTGAGGGAAAAGTGAATGTCGAGAAGCGAAAATTGGCGGAGTGGCTAGCGACGGCGTTTGGCTTTATCCTGGCCCTGCTGCTGATGCTGGCCGGTGTCGGTTCATGGCGGTTGGAAGCGTTGAGGACGCTGCTGCACCGCTTGCTGAATGAGTTACAGGGCAGGTGAGCCCAGGTACTGTTCCAGGAATTCCACACACACGCGCACCTTGGCCGAGCTGCCAAGGCGTTGAGGATAAACGGCCCACACATTGGCGTCCTGCCGGTAGTCGGGCAGCAGCTGCACCAGGCGGCCTGCGTCGATATGCGGCTGCGCATCCCATAATGAGCGCAGCACGATGCCTGCGCCTTCCATTGCCCATTGCAGGGCGATCTCGCCGTGGTTGGTGGAGAGCGTCCCCGTCACCTTCACTGTTTCATCCCCGGCCGGTCCGCGCAGGCGCCATATGCCGAAGGGCAGATCACGTTCCTTGATGGCGAGGCAGTTGTGGCTGGCCAGATCCTGCAGGCTTTTCGGCGCGCCGCGGCGGGCGATGTAATCCGGCGATGCACACAGCACACGGTGGTTGGCCATCAGCTTGCGGGCGATGAGGTCAGGCGCGATGTCGTCGCCGACGCGGATGTCGAGATCAAAACCTTCGGCGACAATGTCCACCAGGCGGTCGAAGACTTCGAAGCGCACCTGTAAATCCGGGTAGTGCTGCTGGAGCTTGACGATAGCTGGGGCCACCACATTGCGGCCGAAGCCGAAGCTGCTGCTGATGCGCAGCTGCCCTCGCGGCGTGCTGCGCTGCTGGGCCACTTCATCGAACAGTTGATCGAGATTGTCGAGGATGGCCTGGGCGCGGGCGTAAATGCGTTCGCCATCTTCCGTGATGGTCACCCGGCGTGTCGTGCGATGGAACAGCTTGACGCCCAGCGTATCCTCGAGGATGCCGATACGCTTGCTGACGTAGGCGGGCGACATGCCCAGTTCCGCCGCTGCAGCGGCAAAGCTGGCCTTGCGCGCGGCCATGGCGAACACGCGCAGATCTTCGTTTTCCAGAGAATTGTTCACGATTCGTGTTTTATTAATTCACGTTTCGCTAGATTATAAACATTTCGTGCGGCGGTATGCTGTAGTCATCAAAAGGAGCAAAGCCATGAAGACACATAAAATCGCTGTTCTCGCCGGTGACGGCATCGGTAAGGAAGTCATGCCTGAAGGCCTGCGTGCCGTGAAGGCTGCTGCGCAGCGCTTCGGCATTTCGCTGGAGTTCGAATCGTTCGAGTGGGCCAGCTGCGACTATTACGTCCAGCACGGCAAGATGATGCCGGATGACTGGCATGCGCAGCTGTCGGGCTTTGATGCGATTTTTTTTGGCGCCGTGGGCTGGCCGGAGACGGTGCCGGATCACATTTCGCTGTGGGGATCGCTGCTCAAATTCCGCCGCGAGTTCGACCAGTATGTGAATCTGCGCCCCGTGCGGCTGCTGCCGGGCGTGCCATGTCCTTTGGCGAACAAGAAGCCGGGCGACATCGATTTCTACGTGGTGCGCGAGAATACCGAGGGCGAGTATTCTTCCGTGGGCGGCAAGATGTTCGACGGGACCGAGCGCGAGGTGGTGCTGCAGGAGTCGGTCTTCACGCGCAAGGGCGTGGACCGGATTCTGAAGTATGCATTTGAACTGGCACAGTCGCGTCCCAAGAAGCATCTGACTTCTGCGACCAAATCGAACGGCATTTCGATCAGCATGCCGTATTGGGACGAGCGCGTGAAGGCGATGTCTTCTTCCTACCAGGACGTGCGCTGGGACCAGTACCACATCGACATCCTGTGCGCGCGCTTTGTGCTGAGCCCTGAACGGTTTGATGTGGTGGTCGCATCCAATCTGTTCGGCGACATCCTGTCCGACCTCGGTCCCGCCTGCGCCGGCACGATCGGCATCGCCCCATCGGCCAACCTGAATCCGGAACGCAGCTTCCCGTCGCTATTTGAACCGGTGCACGGCTCCGCGCCCGACATCTACGGCAAGAACATCGCCAACCCGATCGCCATGATCTGGTCCGGCGCCATGATGCTCGACTTCCTCGGCCACAAAGACGCCCACGACGCCATGGTCCGCGCCATCGAACTCGCCCTGATCGAAGGCCCCCGCACCCCCGACATGGGCGGCACCGCCACCACCACCAAAGTCGGCCAATCCATCGCCACCGCCATCACCGGCGCATGATCTTGGTCTGCATCAAATTGCACATTTGATGCAGACACTATGCTTCCCTCACACAGGGGAGCATGGGACAGGATCGCGGGTAGAAAGCTGGGGGGGGTGGCTGCTCTGTCTGCGTCATTTTACGTGGGAGCGGTGATTGGCAGCATCGCGGTGGCGGCGGGCCGAACAGTCAGCGAAGGAACGTTGCTTGCGGATGTGCTCAAATGGCGAGGCGAGGCGGTGATGAAAGATGGATTGCTGTTATTGCTGATCGGGCTCGCTTGCGCGGCCGTCGGATGGATGTTCTGGCATTACGCCGGAAAGTATGCGTCGTCGCTGCTGCTGATCGTGGTGCTGCTGTCCGTCGTGGCGGACAATTGGCGGCTGCGGCGGGAGCTGGAGAAGCTGAAGCGGTAGAATGGGGGCATGGATAAGCCCTACGAACCTATTGCCTGCGAAATTCACGACGAGTATCTGGCGCTGGCCAGCTTGCGGCGTGAGTGTGAGCTGACTGTGATGCAGGACGGTGAAACCACCACCGTCCGTGGCGTGATCGAAGACGTGTACACRCGTGACAAGGCGGAGTATCTGCAGTTGCGCGATGGTCCAACCTTTCGGCTGGACCAGATCGTCGCCATCAACGGCAAGCCGCTCGCTTAACTGGCTTCGGCCGAGAAGGATGCTGCGCCGTTAGATTCGCGGCGGTCCATCCACGATGCGTAGGC